>JAYVTP010000298.1:0-8030 GCA_043788685.1 Pseudolysobacter sp.
GCAGGAAGGCATCGTGGGTTTGCGCGACACTCGCGCATACGCGCTGGGTGCGATGCCGCTGGGCAAGGCCTTCAGTGGCTTTTCCGATCCGCCAAAGCGCGTGGCCAAAAAATCCGTCGTCGGGCGATCCGAATTGCTCGGCTCAAAAAAATGATGCATTCATCCGCTATCGATTGCGACAACCTCATACCCAGTGACTGACAAGGACACGCAATGCCAACTCTCGATTGGGTGAACAAGGCGCAAGCCGCGACCAGCGCGGCCGCCGTGCCCTATCACCTGCTGCAACTGACATCGCTGCACGGCGATCCGAACAGCGACAACCTGCTTATTCAGGGCGACAACCTGCTGGCGCTGAAGGCGCTGCTGCCGTTCTATCGCGGGCAGGTAAAGTGCATCTTCATCGACCCGCCGTACAACACGCAAAGTGCATTCGAGCACTATGACGACAAGCTGGAACACTCGCAGTGGCTGTCGATGATGTATCCACGGCTGGTGTTGCTGCGCGAGTTGTTGTCCGCGGATGGCTCGATCTGGATTACTGTCGACGACCACGAGGCGCACTACCTGAAAGTGTTGTTGGATGAAGTATTCGGCCGTGAGCGCTTCGTTGCCGATATAGCGTGGAAGCGTCGAGACGGAGCTCCGAATGATCGCAAGATTGGGTCTACCTACGATCACGTTTTAGTGTCCGCAAAAGCTGGAGGCGGAGATGGCAAGAAAACGCTCGCAGAAGCGGCGTTCAACTTGATGCAACGTACCGAGAAGGCGGACTCGCAGTATCGGCTTTACGAGGAACCATTTGGAGTCGATGAACGAGGTCCATTCCGTAAAGTGGACTCTACGGGCAACGCAAAAGGTGGGCGATTTGTCGAAAGTTTGATCTATCCAGTGACGAATCCGTTCACCGGCGATGTGGTCTACCCACGAAAAGGGCGTTGCTGGGTATACAAACAGGAAGACATGTTGGCGATGGTTGCGGAACGACGCTTTTTTTGGGGAAAGGATGGGAAGGCCGGCACTCCGATGCGAAAGCTTTTCAAGTCGGAAGCGAAGCCAGGAATGACTGCGCCCACCATTTGGGATGATGTCGGTCTGAATCAACATGCGGCTCGCGAGATAGAGCTGTTGTTTGGGGAGAAGGCCTCCTTTGAAACTCCAAAACCAGAGGGGCTGATGAAGCGTGTGATTGAGATTGCTACCAACCGCGACGATCTCATTCTCGACTCTTTCCTTGGCTCCGGCACCACGGCGGCGGCGGCGCATAAGATCGGGAGACGCTGGATCGGCATCGAGATGGGCGACCATGCGCGCACACATTGCCTGCCGCGTTTGGAGAAAGTCATCGCTGGCGAACAGGGCGGCATTTCCGAAGCGGCAAACTGGCACGGCGGTGGCGGCTTCCGTTTTTACACACTGGGTGAACCCGTATTCGATGCCGAAGGCGGCATTCACGAAGGTGTGCGTTTTGCGGCGCTGGCCGCATACCTGTGGCACTTCGAGACGGGCAAACCGGCGCGGCAAGCATTCACCACGCCGCTGCTGGGCACGGATCGCGATACGGCGTATTACCTGCTCTACAACGGCATCCTGGGCGACCATCGGCCACAGGGTGGCAACGTGCTGACCAGCAAGGTACTGGCGCATCTTGCGGCAGACTTTGCGCACACCGGACCGCGCGTCATCTACGGCGAGAAAACCTTGCTGGGCGAGTCGCGCCTGCGCGAGGCCGATATCGTGTTCAAGCAGATTCCCTACGACATCAAGGCGCGCTGAGCATGTTCAGACTGAAGGGGTATCAAGAGACAGCGCTCGCCACGCTGGACGGATTTTTCCGCAAGCTGCGCAGCGCGAGCCTGGCTGAGGCGTGGGCTGCGTGCGCACCCACGGCATTAACCGCAGACGGCACGCTGCGGCAAGAGCCTTACGACGCCAATGTATTGGGCGATGTGCCGGCCGTATGTGTGCGCATTCCCACCGGTGGCGGCAAGACGTTTCTCGCCGCGCATGCCGTGGCCAGGGTTGGAAAAACGCTGCTCGATACCGATGCGCCGGTCGCGTTGTGGCTAGTGCCTTCGGATGCCATCCGCGCGCAAACGCTGGATGCATTATGCAGCCCGCGCAATGCCTGTCGCGAGGCGCTGACCGAGTATTTTGGCGAGCGCGTGCGCGTGTGCGCACTCGATGAACTGGCCACCATCGGCCCGCAGGAAGTGGGCCGCGCGGCGATTGTGGTGGTGGCGACCATCCAATCGTTCAACGTGAAGGAAAAGGCGCGGCGCACGGTTTACTCGTTCGACGAAAACCTAGCGCAGCACTTTCAGGGACTGACGCCGCCGCAGCAACAACGGCTGGATCGCGTGAGCGAAGCCGATATTGCCGCACAGCCTTATCTGACCCGCGCGGATGTTGGTCGCGTCAAGACATCCATCGCCAACTGGATCACGCTGCGCCGTCCCATCGTGATCGTGGACGAGGCGCACAACAATCGCACCGAGCAGGCGTTTCGCACGCTGCGCAATCTGCATCCGGCCTGCCTGATCGAACTGACCGCCACGCCGGCCAGCAGCAGCAATGTGCTGTATCACGTCGGCGCACTGGCACTGCAGCGCGAAGACATGATCAAGTTGCCGATCGTGCTGATGGAGCATCCCACGGGGTGGAAGGACGCGGTACGCGACGCCATCCTTACCCGCGACCGGCTGGAACTGCTGGCGGCGAAAGAGGCCGACTACATTCGCCCGGTGATGTTGTTCCAGGCCGAGCCGAAGAACGGCGAAGTCACCGTCGAGAAATTGCTGGAACACCTCACCAGCGCGGACGGCGAAAAGATCGATCGCGCGCAGATCGCGGTGGCCACTGGCAACCAGAAGGAGCTGGATGGCGTTCGACTCGGCGACACGCTATGCCCGATCCGTTTTGTCATCACCGTTGAGGCACTCAAGGAGGGCTGGGACTGTCCATTCGCCTACGTGTTGTGCAGCTTGCAGGATGCCCGCAGCGCCAAGGACGTGGAGCAGTTGCTGGGCCGCGTATTGCGCATGCCGTATGCGCGGCCACGCCTGCAGGCCGACATGGGCAAGGCCTATGCGCACATCGTCGCGCAAGGATTTGCTCGCGTCGCCGACACGCTGACCGATCGGCTGGTCAACAATATGGGTTTTGAGCGTTACGAGGCGGCGCAGGCGATTGCACCGGTGCAAGGCGTGTTGCCTGCAGCAGGTGGCAACAGCGAACCGAAACCGGCAGAAGCGATCGTGGCTTTGCCGGGGATGCCGGTGCAGGCCATTCCCGATGAATTGAGAGACACGCTTGAGTTGCGGCCCACCAGCAATGGCGCTACCGCGATTGTGCGTGGCGAACTTAGCGCAGCCGTCGAAGACTTTCTGCTGAGCAGCTGCAACGCCGGCAAACAACAGGATGCGGTGAAAGAGTCGATCGAACGAGAACGCATGCGGCAAGCGGCATTGCTGGCGCCATCGGCACGCGGCATTCGCTTTGCGCCCATGCCGCAGTTGTGCCTGGATTTTGATGGCGAGGTGCAGCCCGTCGAAAAGCGTGTGCTGGCCGAGTTGGGCGCGTTCGACCTGTTCGCCGAGCCGATCAGCCTCGCCGGTTTTGAAATGCGCGAGCGTGGCAACGCCTTCGAGATAAATCTGGCCGAAGGCGAAGTGGTGTATGAAGTGACCGAGAGCAGCCAACTGCATTTGAATGATGTGCCCACGCATGCTACCGAACATGATCTGGTGCGAGCGCTGACGCGAGAATGCCGACAGATGGATGTGCTTCCGGCGGACATGCTCAAGTGGCTGACCGCACTTCTGCGGCACTTGCAGGCCGACCGGCGATTGACGCTGACAGCGCTGGTGCGGGCGCGGTTCATGCTGGCGGAAGCGATTCGCCATGAAATCGAGCGGCGGCGCGAATTGGCCATCAGCAAAGGATTCCAGACCTCGCTGCCCGGTTTTCTATGCGCGCCGCCGGTGGCCGACAGCTTCCGCTACGCTTTTATCTTCGAGCCCAATCACTACCCAGGGCGCTCGCCGTTCTATGCGGGTCGCTATCGTTTCAAGAAGCACTACTATCCGGTGATTCACGATCTGCGCGAAAAGCGTGCAAGCGATAAAAACCCAGCGGAAGAATTCGTCTGTGCCCAGGCAATCGACGTGCATCCTGAAGTGAAGCATTGGGTGCGTAATGTGGAAAGAGAGCCGCGATTCTCATTCTGGCTGCCGACGGCCACCGATTATTTCTACCCGGACTTCATCGCCGAGTTGAAGGACGGGCGGATTCTCGCCGTGGAATACAAGGGCGAGCCGTACAAGACCAACGACGACTCCCGCGAAAAATTGCAGGTGGGGTTGCAGTGGCAGCAATCCAGCGGCGCGAAATGCCTGTTCTTGATGGCCGTCGCAGAAGACGAATTGGGACGTGGAGTGATGCAGCAGATCGACAACAAAATTCGGCAACGTTGAGGAGTCAACGCGACCAAGCGCAGTTTCTCATTACCATCATGAGATGGGGCGCAGATATGCGTACTCGGCGCCTTCAATAGTTTGGTAATTTGCAACAAAACCGGCAATAACGTGATTGGAGAAAAGCCATGTCCTTGTTAATTCGCGGCGGCACCGTCCTTGATGCCACACACGCCTATCGCGCCGATATACTTTGCGACAAAGGTAAAATTGTACACATTGCGCAAAACCTCGATGCCCCGGCCGGCGCGCAGATCGTCGATGCCGGCGATCGTTACGTAATTCCGGGTGGGATCGATCCGCACACGCACATGGAATTGCCGTTCATGGGCACCGTGGCGAGCGACGATTTTTTCAGCGGCACCGCCGCAGGGCTGGCCGGCGGCACCACTAGCATCATCGATTTCGTGATTCCGAATCCGCAGCAATCCTTGCTCGAAGCGTTCCACACTTGGCGCGGCTGGGCGCAAAAATCCGCGTGCGATTATGCGTTTCATGTCGCGGTGACGTGGTGGGACGAGAGCGTGAATCGCGAGATGGGCGTGCTCGCGAATGAGCACGGCGTGTCGAGCTTCAAGCATTTCATGGCCTACAAGAATGCGATCATGGCCGACGACGAAATTCTCGTGAACAGCTTTCGCCGCGCGCTCGAACTCGGCGCCTTGCCCACCGTGCACGCGGAAAATGGCGAGCTGGTTTTCCAGTTGCAGAAACAGTTGCTGGCGCAAGGCATCACCGGCCCGGCGGCGCATCCGCTGTCGCGCCCGCCGGCAGTGGAAGGCGAAGCGGCGAATCGCGCGATCCGCATCGCCGAGGTGATCGGCGTGCCGCTGTACATCGTGCATGTCTCGGCGCAGCAGGCGCTGCAGGCGATCGAGCGAGCGCAAAGCGAAGGCCAGCGTGTGTTCGGTGAAGTGCTTGCGGGCCATCTGCTGATCGACGAATCGGTGTATCTCGATCCCGATTTCACACGCGCCGCCGCGCATGTGATGAGTCCGCCGTTTCGCGCCAAGGAGCATCAGGATGCGTTGTGGAAAGGTCTGCAATCCGGCCACCTGCACACCACCGCTACCGATCACTGCAGTTTCTGTGCGCCGCAGAAAGCCGCGGGTCGCGATGACTTCACCAAGATCCCGAACGGCTGCGCCGGCATTGAGGATCGCATGTCATTGTTGTGGCATTACGGCGTCGAAACCGGTCGCCTCACGCCGAGCGAATTCGTCCAGGTCACTTCCACCAACGCCGCACGAATCTTCAACCTGTATCCGCGCAAGGGCGCGATCAAAGTCGGCGCCGATGCCGATCTCGTGGTGTGGGACGCCAACGCCACACGCACGATTTCAGCGAAGACGCATCACCAGAACGTCGACTTCAATGTGTTTGAAGGCCGCACCGTGAAAGGTATCGCCAGCCAGACCATCGCCGCCGGCAAACTGGTGTGGAGCGATGGCGATTTGCGCGCCGAACGCGGCGCGGGGCAATACCTTTCGCGCAAAACCTTCGCACCGTATTTCGAGGCGAACAATAAACGCCGAGCGGCGTCGGCTTTGTAGCTGCTCGACACGAGACCTGACCCTGTTGTTTCTGCGCGGTGTTGCGCACATAGGTTACTGACCTGGCCCCACAGGAGTAGCATCCTCCGCCGAGAGGCTGACTTCCTGTGTTTTGTTCATGTTGCGCCGCTCCACTCCGTTCGACCATCCACCAAGGGGACTTGATGAATACCAATCGATACGCACTCGGTCGCATGGTTTCTGTTTTCGCATGCGTGACTGTTGTGATTTCCTTGGCAGCCTGTGCGACGCAATCGTCGATGAAACGCGCGCAATCGCTGGAATTCTCACAGCGTAGCGACACACAGTGGGAAGCCAAGCCACCGCGCGAAGCCTTGGGAGCGCGCTGGGAGTTCTTCTGGAAGCAGCGCGCCTATCCGTTCAACGCCATTCCAGTGGGTGCACGGCTCGCGGCGATGAAGGAGGGCGAGACCGACACGATTACCAATAATATTTCAGCGGTGTTCACCGAAGTTGGACCGAAGGGTTTCACTTCAACGATCGAACCCACGTGGGGCCAGATGAGCGGACGCGCTCGCTCGCTGCTAGTCAATCCGGCCAATTCCGCCATCCTCTACCTCGGAACTGCTACGGGCGGCGTCTGGAAGTCAACCAATACCGGGGCATCCTGGACCGCATTGACCGACAAGCTCGACTCGCTGTCGATCGGTTCGCTGGCTTGGGATAGCTCGGATAACACCAACAGTACCTTCCTGGTCGGCACTGGTGAGGGCCCCAACGGTTTCTACTATAGCGCTGGAATTTTTCGCACTACCGATGCGGGCGTCACCTTCAGCAAGCTCGCCGGCTCCTCGATTTTCGAGCGTGCGGCGATTCCCGCCGTCCTTGTTGATCCGGCCAATGCGTCGAACATCGTCGCCTGCGTAACCGCTGGACAAAACAATCCGGGCGGCGGTATTGCGGCACCTGCGTCCGGCCTGTACCGCTCGACCGATGCGGGCGCTACTTTTATCCAGGTGAAGAACGGATTCTGCGAATCCTTGCGCGCGACCCCAGGCAACTTTGCAGTGCAATACGCTTCGCTCACCGGCATCGGTGGCAACGCCGATGGCTTGTACAAGTCGACCGACGGCGGCGCGACGTTTCCAGCCAAGCTAACGATGCCGGCCGACCCGAACGACTTCAAGCGACTCAACGTTGGCATCGGCGCGGGCAGCGCTGCGAATCAAGACATCATCTATGCCGGCGGCAAGAACGCCGCCGACGTGACCGTGCTCTACAAATCCACCGACGCCGGCGCCAGCTTTACGCCGCTGACGCTCGACTACTGCGCCGGTCAGTGCTTCTACGACAACTACATCGAAGTTTCCCCAGTGAATCCGAACATCGTCTACTTCGGTGGCGTGGGCTTGTTTCGCACACTGGATGGCGGAACATCGTTCGACCAGCCGGGTACGAGTTCCGGCGGCGGCGCCATCCACGTAGACCATCATCTGGCCATATTCGATCCGACCGATGCGAGCGGAAAGGTGATGTTCGAATTGAACGACGGAGGCATCTATCGCGCCAGCGCTGCCGACCATGCCGCCGCCGCGAGCGTCGGCCTGCTTCCGATCAGCAACAACGTGGGTTCGCTGCAGCACTTCGATATCGATCTGCATCCGACCAATGCCAACATCATTTTCAGCGGCAACCAGGACAACGGCTCGCTGTTCCGCACCACGGGCGATACCTGGGTGGAATATTGCGGCGGCGACGGCGGCTATGCGCTGATCGACAAGGCCACGCCCACAACCATGTACTGCTCGTTCAATTTCAGCAGCGGTACTGGACCATTGAAGATCAGCAAAACGCTGAATAGCGGCGGCGATGCATTTGCCACCGATGTGAGCATCACGACCGGCAGCGACACCGGCGAATTTATTTCGCCGATCATCATGGACCCAAATACGTCGACGACGCTGTATGCCGGCACCTCGCGGGTTTACAAGACCGCCGACGGTGGCACATCGTGGACCGGCGCGTCTCTTTCCGGCGGAAC
>JAYVTP010000299.1:0-3579 GCA_043788685.1 Pseudolysobacter sp.
CATGACGCGCCGCTGCGGCGAGTTGCATTTGCAGCGCAAAGGCTTTTTGTTTGACTGTGTCGTGCAGATCACGCGCGAGGCGCTGGCGTTCCTCGATGCTGGCGAGGCGCGCCCGCGTCTGCACCAGCGCGCGCAATTCGGAGGCCATGCGATTCAGGTCGCGCGCGAGTACGCCGAGTTCGTCGGCGGATTGATCCTGGATGATTTCGGAAAAGTCGCCGCCGCTCCACGCGTGCGCCGCGCTCGCGATCCGATTCAACCGCCGCGTCACATAACGCGATAGGAACAACGCCGAACCGAGGCCGAACAACAGCAGGTATGCGATCAGAATCGGCCACTCGAAATTCCAGTCGAAACTCAAGCTGCGCCAAGGCACCGGCAGACGCAGCTCCAGTACCAGCACGCCGCGTAGCACATGCGCCGAATCGCGAATCGGCGTCGCGTAACGTCGCAACAAACGCGGCGAGTCTTCGCTCGCGATCAGGAGCGGTGCGTCGCTGGCCGATAATTTCTGCCACAGCGGATCGCCAGCGGCAGCGATCTGCGCCTGCCAACGACCGTCGCGCGGCGCGCTCGCGAGCAAGGTGCCGTTCGGATCGAGAATCGCCGCGGCCAGCGGTTGCGCCGCGAGCTCGGTCATGATGAACGAAGGCTCATTGCCGAGGCGATCGCGCGGACGCTCCAGATGCAACAAGAATGATTCCAGCGCATGTTCCAGCGAGCGCGCGGACGGTGCGGTGGTCGTATCGAAATCCTGGCTCAGATCGAGCGCTTCGGCGCTCATGCCGGTTAGCAGGCTGCCGCGTGCAATCTCATCCTTGAGCTCGCTGAATTCGCTCAGCAGCAAGGTCCATTTCACCAGCACCAGCGCGATCAGCGCGAGCACCGCGTAGAACAACGCGAGTCGCGTCATCAAACCGCGCGGTGAAAAACGCAGGCGATTCATCGGTGCGATCGCGCTATTTGCCAGGGCTGAATGCGAGCCATAACGCAGCCGCATGCACCAAGGTGGAATTGATCGAGCAGGTTCGACATGGTAATTCTCGATGCAGTCGCAGCGGTCTGTCGGGCAGTCAGTTTATCGTACCGCCGCGACGCCGATGCATCGGGTTCTCCGACGCTCGGAATGAGTGCGCCGAGCCAGACAAAATACGAGAACAGTGGGTCACATGTCAGCATCGGAAAAATCTTCATCGCCGCTTGTGCCGCCACTCGCGCCGGTGCCACCAACGTCATCCGCAGACTCCGCCAACAGCATCGCGGCGATCAGTTTTGTCGTGCTGTGGAGCACGGGTTATCTCGCCGGCAAACTCGCGCTCGCGCACGGCGCACCGTTCACGTTGCTAGTGGTGCGTTTCGGTTCGGCGGCGCTGATATTTGCCGTGCTCGCGCTGTTCGCGCGACTGCCGTGGCCATCGTTGCGCGAGGCGTTGCACAGCGCCGTGGTCGGATTGTTTTCGCTCGCGCTGCAATTCGGCGGTGTATACGCCGGTATCAAACTCGGCGCGAGCGCGGGCGCCGCGGCGTTGGTGATCGGCATCATGCCGCTGGGCGTGGCGTTGCTCGCGCGCGCGCTCGGCGATCCGGTGAGCAAGACGCAGTGGCTCGGATTTGTGCTCGGTCTCGGCGGCGTATTGATGGTGGTCGTCGACCGCGTCGATTCGGCGAATGTCGGCAGCATGGCGTATGTCGCGCTGGCGCTCGGATTGTTCGGTATCTGTATCGGCACGCTGTATCAGAAACGGCACGGCTCGAACGTCGATTTGCGCATTGGCCTGTTCATCCAGCATCTCGCCGCGATGCTGTTGCTGCTGCCACTCGCGTGGTGGTGGGAGCATTTCGAATTCGATGACAGCGCACCATTTTATCTTGCCAGCGCGTGGCTCGTGCTGGTCAATTCGGTGGCGACGTTCGCGCTGTTGTTCGTGCTGTTGCGGCGTGGCGCGGCGACGGCGGTGGCGGCGTTGTTTTATCTCGTGCCGCCGGTCACCGCGATCATGAGTTTTGTGCTGCTCGGCGAGCACATGTCGCTGCTCAAGCTCGCGGGATTTGCGCTGGCGGCGGTCGGCGTTTATCTCGGCACACGGCGTTGAATCGGCGAATTTTTTGCGTTGACTGAAATCGCGCAGCAGCAGTTCAGAACTAACACCAATAAAAAAATGCCGTCATTCCAGCGCAGGCTGGAATCCATGTTGACTTTCGCCCCAGCAAACTCGAATTGTCAACAAACAGCAAAATCAAAATGGATTCCAGCCTGCGCTGGAATGACGGGAAGAAACTTCTCAACGGCCCCACCATGCGCCCGGAAAGTACACGCCCGGCGCCGGTCGCTCGCGGAAAACTTCGTGGCGGAAACGGAACAATTCCGCCGGCCTACCACCGGTGGCGTGATCGAGTTGTCCGGTGCCTTCGACCAGTCCGGCGCTTTCGACGAGCCGGCGGAAATTTTGTTTGTGCAAGCGATTGCCGGCCAGCGCCTCGACCACGTGCAAAAGCTGCAGCAAGGTAAAACTCGGCGGCAGTAATTCGAATACCACCGGGCGATATTTGATCTTGCCGCGCAGACGACCCAGCGCGGTCGCCAGGATGCGGCGATGATCGAGCGCCATGCCGCACCCAGCCGCTGCGGCGGGCAATTCCTGCGCCGCGATATTTTCGCGCGCGGCTTCGATCACGATGCCGGCTTCCCACAGCAATTCGTAGCGTTCCAGCGTGCGCTCGGGGTCCCACGGTGCGGATTCCAGGCCAAACGTCAGGTCGACGCGCTCGCGGCGACGTTTGTCGCGCCCGGCCCAGCGATGCAGCGCCGGGGCGAGTGCGACATCGATCAGCGCAGGCCGGCCGCGACGCCAATCTTCCCACGGCAGATACGCGTAACAATCCTGCCAGTGCGCGGTAAAACCATCGGGCAAAGCATGTTCGCGCACGAGTGCGATGTAGGCGCTGGAAATCACACGCGGGCCGCCAGCGCGTTCGCACGGATCGCGATATCGATCGCCAAAAGTATATAACTGCTCGACGTAACCGAGCTGGAATCCACTCTGTTCGGCGACTCTTTCGCGCACGCCACGTTCGAGCGTGAGATGAGTTTCGAGATCCAGCGGCCCGCTCGGCAATGCGTCAGCACCGTTCGCATCGCGCACGCTGAGCACGCGCGGAATTTGCGCGGTTACGGCGATGATGACGGCGTCGAGACGCAGTAGGATGGCTTCGGGCATGGCGACAAGGATAGCTTTTTCTGGGCGGCGAGTTCCTGCCCCAGACTTTTTTTGCTGGTCAATGACGGATATTTTGAACTGAGTCTCGACCTCCTGTGTCGCGGCTCAACCTCTGCAAGTGCTGCGGCTTGCCGTTATGCGCACGACCAAATTTTTCACCACCAACCGTCCAAACTCCCCATGCGCAGCGCCGCCAGCTAGAATCGAGTTTTTCCAAGCAAGGTTGGCCCGCCATGACGCGCAAAATCATTCATTCCGATCACGCCCCGAAAGCCATCGGCCCGTATTCGCAGGCCGTGCGCTGCGGCAACACCGTGTATCTGTCGGGGCAGACGCCGATCGATCCGGCCACCGGCAAACT
>JAYVTP010000300.1:0-1979 GCA_043788685.1 Pseudolysobacter sp.
AATAATTGCCGGATTCGATTCTGCTGCTCGGGCGAGATTTGCGCACGTTGATTTTCGATGTCGAGTTGCTCGCGTGCTTCGCGCAGATGATTGCGCGCGGCCTGCAATTCGGCGCCCGCAGGCCCGAGTTTTTCGGCGTGGCTCAACAGCTTGTCGGCAATATCGATGTGGTTGTCATCGAGCGCCGCATTCGCCTGCACGATCAGCGCCTGCGCCACCGCACGCAAGCCCGCCTTGGCGCGCGCATTGGCCGGATCGCGTTTGAGTACGTCCTGAAAAATCGCCTCGGCCGCGCCATCGTCGCCACTGAAATGTCCGGCATACAATTCGGCTTCGCCGCGCTCCACGCCCTGCGTCAACGCCGCGGTCTGGTCTGCGTGCGCGTCGCTGCGCGCCTTGGCGAGTTGGCCGCGCAACTCCGGCACGTCGGGATAACTGGCATTGAGTTGCGCGAGTTCACCGATGCGCTGATTGGCCAGATCGAGTTTGCCCGCAGCGATCGCATCGCGGGTCTGATTGGCCACTGCGGCCGCGACTTTTTTCAGGCCGTTTTGCGCGAGCGCATTGCCGGCATCCGCGCTTGCGACCTGCTGGTACAAGGATGCAGCACCATTCGCGCCAAGCAATTTGCCGGCAGCAAGGGCGGCGTCAGCTTTTTGCAAAATCGTTTCGGTTTGACTGCCGCGCGATTCGGCGGCATGCAGATCGGCCTGGAATTTTTCGAGCTCGGCGCCGCCGGCCAGCAACTCCTGCGCGCCATCGAGCATGATATGCGCCGCAGGATAATCCCTGTTTTGCAACGCCTCGCGCGCCTGCGTCAGCATATGCAAACCGACCTGATCCAGACCGGCGCGCGCCTGTTCATTGTCGGGTTCGAGCACACGCACCGACTGGAATAATTCCCGCGCGCTGTCGCCATGCGTACCGCTGAGCTTGTTTTGCGCCAAGGCCCGATTGCCGCGCGCAATGAGGTCGTTCAGTTCGGTATTCGGCAGCAGGCGGCGCAACTTGTCCTGGTTGAAATAACCGAGCGCCGCGATCGCTACAACCCCGATCAGCAGCCATAACCAGAATCCGCCGCCACGCCGTTCGGAGCTTGTTACAGCGTGTCGCGTGGTGCGCACATCGGCACGCATCACCGCACGCTGACTTACTGAATCCTGCGCCGCATCGATGCTGCCGAAGCGAGGTTCCTCGCGCGTGTGTGGTGGGCGGTTTCGCGGAGTTTCGGTCATGGACGAAAAGTTTTTCGATGAGATGTGACAACGCAATGCAGCGTTTTGATCGGGCGACATTAACACGCGCTGGCTGAATATTCGGCAGCGCCAGAGCTCACGCCAGGCGTCGCGCCTCGATGATGTTCGGCACGCCGGAAAGCTGAGCCAGCAACGCGCTGAGCTGGCCGTAATCGCTGACGCGCAACGCAAAACGCATCGTCACGATACCGGTTGTATTGTCCACGCGCGCATCCACCGCGAGCATATGCACGTTCGCCGCGGCGATCACCGTGGTCACGTCCTTGTGCAGCGATTTGCGATCGTAACCGCGCAGTACCACATCCACCTCGTAGGATTGCGCGCGTGTGCCGCCCCATTCAACCTCGATCACGCGATTGGCGTCGCGCGCGCGCAGATGCGCAAGGCTGCCGCAGTCGGCGCGATGGATCGATACACCACGACCTTTGGTAATGAAACCGACGATCGCATCGCCCGGCAGCGGCTGGCAGCAGCGTGCGATCACGCTGAGCAGATTACCGACGCCCTCGATCGTGACGGCATCGCGTGCGGTGCGCGGCAGCGGCGGCGGCAACGTCGGTTTCGGCAACTCGCGCGGCGTCTGTTGCTCGTGCAGCGCGCGCGCCAGTTGACTGGTGCCAATATCGCCGATGGCCAGTGCGACGAGCAATTCTTCGTGCGTTTGCAACTGGAATTTTGCCGGCAACAAATCGACATCGACCGAACCCAGCGCGAGGCGTTTCA
>JAYVTP010000301.1:0-13032 GCA_043788685.1 Pseudolysobacter sp.
ATCGGCGGCAAGGTGGTCGCGGCGATGTGCCGGCAGGCGCGTGATGGCGAATTCCGCTCCAACCTGCACCGCGGCGGCAGCGCTACGCCGGTGGAACTCAGCAAGGACGAAATCGCCATCGCCCTGCAGGCAGCACGCAGCATGGGATTGAATGTTGCCGGCGTGGATTTGCTGCGCTCCAAACGAGGCGCGTTGGTGCTGGAGGTGAATTCCTCGCCGGGACTGGAAGGCATCGAGGGCGTGACCGGTATCGATGTGGCGACGGCGATCATCAAGCATCTCGAACGCAGTGTTGCGCGCAGCAATAAGGCTCGCGCACGCAGTTGATTGGAGTCGCGGGTAGTTCGAACGCAAGCCCGTTAGCCAAGTATACGAAAGTCATCGTTGACAAATCCCCTGCGAACAACATACGATCTTCGTCGTAGTATGTTCCCTGTCCGGATGGTTTGGTTTTCCCTTGATATCTATTGAGAGAATACAGCGATGAAAACAATGATGAAAACAACGTGGATGCTGATTTCAGTGTTGCTGGCAATTTCCGGCACCGCATTCGCCGGCGATCAATCCGCCAAGGACCCTGCCGTCAAAAAAATTACCGATCCCGCTGAGTTCAAGACATTGACGGAAGAGCTACAGAGAGAGATGCACTCCGGTGGTCGGTATGCTTACGTGAAGCCTGATGAGCATCGTCGCATCGATGCGGATTTCCAGACGATTCAGGCGTTATTGGAAAAGCAGGCATCGGGAGTTACTTTGTCGCAAAGTGAGCTGGCGCAGCAATACACCGCACAGAGCGAAGCAAATGCGTTGTTCCATCAGCGTGATGGTGATCGTGAAGTCTGCGAACGAGTAGAGCAGATTGGATCGCATGTGCCAAAAATGGTTTGTTATACATATGCACAAATTCAAGAGTTGCGGGAAGATACTCAGAAATTTCTCTACAAGACGTCCAAAAACGGGGTGAACGATCCAAGGGTACGAGGTGGTAATGGTGGTCATTGAAGTCCGAAAGACTGGATTGAGCTTTTCAAAGCGAATGACGTTGCTCTGCGGCGACAATTTATTGGTTTGCGTAATTCAGGAATTCGGTCAGCACCTATGGACAAGTTCGTAGTCCATGTGTCGAGCAAGACGTGTGGACTTCCACGAAAATGCAAACTGCCAAACCGCGGTGCTAGCATTGAGGGGAAAAATAGCTAAGACTAATTTTGGTAAAGTCAGTTTTCGCTACTTCCCGTACTATGCAAGGTCAGGCCAATGAGTACTCATAATTCAGAATTGCCCAAGCCCACCGAGGCCGAGCTGGATATCATGCACGTGCTCTGGGATCGCGGTCCCAGCACGGTGCGTGAGGTGCACGAAATCCTCTACGGCGATGCCGGTGCCGGTTACACCACGGCGCTCAAACTTTTGCAGGTGATGTACAGCAAGGGCTTGGTCAAGCGCGATGACTCCGAACGTGCGCATGTGTATCGCGCCGTGCAGACCATGCAACGTACCCAGGGGCGTTTCCTGGCGGACATGGTGCAGCGTGTTTTCAAAGGCTCGGCTTCGCAGCTGGTATTGCACGCCTTGGGCAATCATCCCCAGGCTACTACGGCGGAATTGAAAGAAATTCGCGCATTGTTGAATCGGCTGGATCGGGAGAAGCCGTAATGCAGCTTTATGAAGTTTACTGGCAGCAGATCACGCAAGTGCTGGGTTGGACATTCCTGCATTTTCTCTGGCAAGGCACCTTGATTGCGCTGTTGTATGCCGCGCTTCGCACCCTCACGTCGAAGCCCACCAGTCGATATCTGCTTGGCATCCTGTCGTTGTTCGCCATGGCGCTGGCGCCCGCATTGACCGCGTGGCGCACGTGGAATCAGTTGGCCGCGCAATCCAGCGACGCGGCAGTTGGCGCGGTTTCAAACACGTTGCCGGCGGTCAGCGTGACTGCAGACCTCGCGCAATCTCCCGGCCCCACGTTGATGATCAGCCTGTTGCCGTGGCTCGGTATGATCTGGCTTCTCGGTGTGCTGTTGCTGAGCTTGAACTCGCTGCGGCACTGGCGGCACATGCACTGGTTGTTGCGTCACGATGCCAAACCCGTGCCCGAGTGGCAATACGATTTGCTGCGGCTGTGCGATCGTTTTGCGATATGGCCACGAGTGCGTTTGCTGCAATCCAGTCATGTCGTCACACCGACGCTGATCGGTTGGCTCAAGCCGATCATCATCCTGCCCGCAAGCGTGCTCGGCGGTTTCACGCCGCAACAGATCGAGATGATCATCGCCCACGAACTCGGCCACGTGCGGCGCTGGGATTACCTGCTCAACCTGTTTCAGGTGACTCTCGAAACGCTGCTCTTTTATCATCCCGCGGTGCACTGGATTTCGCGTGACGTGCGCAATGTTCGCGAAACCTGCTGCGACGATCTTGTGATTCAGATGGAATGCGGCACGCGGCTTGCCTACGCCCATACCTTGGCCAATCTCGAAGGATTGCGCGCAACCTTGCCCGCACCCGCGTTGGCTGCCAGCGGTGGCGTGCTGCTGGCTCGCGTGCGGCGTATCGTCGGTGTCGAACATGAAGCCCCTGAATCGTTGCCGATGCGCCAAAATGGCTGGCTGCTGATTTTGTTGCTGGTCACGGCGGTGGCTCTGAGCATGCGCTTGCCGGTGCGTAGCGACTTGGCATCGGTCGATGCGCTTGCGACAGTGCAGATGGCTTCAACGCGTCTGATGCAACAGGCTTATGCGCTATTGATGCGTGCGCGTGTTGCCGTACCAGCGATTTCACCGATTTCACCGATTGCATCGGCCAAAGTCATGCCAGTCGCATCGGCTCCACCGCATCCGTCTGAAACCGTAGCAGCCCAGAATGCGCTGCCACAGCCCAGCGACACGCTGATCTTGCCGCATATCCAAAAGCTGCAAGCGCCGCATGTCGCAATCACTTTAGACAGTGTGTTCAAAATCAGTGATATCCGATTGCAGTCGCCGCCAATGGATTTGGCAATTCTGCCCAGCCTTGCAGTTGCGCCGATGCCCAAAGCACTGCGTCGGGTTGCGCCGAGGTATCCAGCCGCTGCCCTTGCCAGCGATCAACAGGGCCAGGTCGCGTTGAGCTTTGCTATTGGCGCTGATGGGTCGGTGCAGAATATCGAAGTGAGTGCCGCGCGAGGCGCCGAGCAGTTTGTCACCGCTGCCAAAGAGGCGCTGCACCAGTGGAGTTTTGCTGCGGGCAATCTGCCGTCAAGTACCGAGCGATACACCCAGGTCTTCGATTTTGCTCTGAGCAAGACGGCAAACGGTTCGCGCAAGGTCGATCCGGATTGCAAAGTCAGTACCGGCTCGCATATCTGTCGTCACGACACCCAATAGCCGATCCATGTTCTGGCTTGCGCCGGAGCAAGCCCGTCGGCACAAGCCATCACGGCCTCGGGAATTTGCCGCAGCGGTGCATTAACGAAAGCGTCAATCCCGTTTAACGCTAATTTAATCGTTGCATCCGTAGAGTCAAGGGCGCTGTAAGTTTGCTCGACACTCCTGAGTCAGGCCAAGTGACTGGCAAGTTATGGTATCGGGGCAGTAGCTTTGGCCCAAGCGAGGTGTGTTCCCCCCAATGGCACCTCCTTGGGCCATTTTATTTGTGCAGCGCGCATGCTGCGGAACTCTGACGACTGCGCGCACTCCATTTCTCATCCCCGCTAGAAGACAGCTACGCAACCCATGCGCATACTCGTCATAGAAGACAATAGCGACATCGCCGCGAATATCGGCGATTACCTCGAAGAAAAAGGCCATGTCGCCGATTTCGCCGGTGATGGCGTGACCGGCTTGCATCTGGCTGTGGTGCATGAGTTCGATGCCATCGTGCTCGATCTGACCTTGCCGGGAATGGACGGTCTGGAAGTCTGCCGCAAATTGCGCCAAGACGCGCGTAAACAAACGCCGGTTTTGATGCTGACTGCGCGCGATTCGCTCGATCAGAAACTCACCGGGTTCGACAGCGGCGCCGACGACTACATGGTCAAGCCGTTCGAGCTGCAGGAACTCGAAGCGCGCCTCAGCGTGTTGTCGCGTCGCGGCAAGGGCGTGAAGAGTCGCATCCTGCAACTGGCTGACCTCACCTACAACCTCGATACGTTGGTCGTGATTCGCGCCGGCAAGCAGATCCAGCTCAATCCGATCGGCCTCAAACTGCTCCAGCACCTTATGGAATCGGCGCCCTCCGTGGTCACGCGGCAGGATCTCGAAACCCGCGTCTGGGGTGAAGAATTGCCAGACAGCGACAGCCTGCGTGTGCACATCCATGGCCTGCGCGCGGTGATCGACAAGCCTTTTGAAAAACTGCTGATCCAGACTCGCCACGGCATCGGCTATCGCATGGTCGATCCGGATGCAGTACCGGCGTAGGCTTCGCAGCCGCCTCATCATCTCGTTCGCACTGTTTGGCATCGCGCTGACAGTACTGTTCGCTGTGGCGACGTTGTCGCTACGCGCCAAGGTTGAGGATCAACTAGTCAACGACACGCTGCAACGCGAAGTCGCGCGATTCCTGCAGTTCAAACGCGACAATCCCGATCCGAATGCGCCGTGGAGTTTTTCCGCCGTGCGCGGTTACATCTACGGTATCAACAAGATCGAGAACGTGCCGTTCGAGTGGAAAAACCTGAGTAACGGCAACTACAACATCACCGATATCGGCGACGACGGCAAACCGCATCGCTTCAAATTGGCAGTCGCCAAAGCCGATGATCTCTGGGCTTTCCTGCGTTACGACGCCAGCAAGGAAGAACTCGGCGAACGCCAGCTGATCGTCGGCCTGATCGGCGTGGTCATCGGATTCTCGATGCTCGCGATTTTGCTTGGCGTGTGGTCGTCCGCGCGCGTGATGCGCCCGGTCACCGATCTTGCGCGTCGTGTCAAACAATTTGCCAAGACGCGTCGCGTCGAACCGCTCGCGCCACATTTTGCGGATGACGAAGTCGGCGAGCTTGCCGCTGCGCTCGACAATTATTCCGACAAACTCACCGCATTGGTCGAGCGCGATCGCGAGTTCAACGCCGACGTCAGCCACGAGCTGCGCACGCCACTCGCGGTGATCGCATCGACCACCGAATTGATGCTCGCATCAAGCACATTGACCGACAAGTTGCGCGACCGCCTCAAGCGCATTGAGCGTGCATCGAAGCAGGCGACCGAACTCACCAATGCCTTGCTGCTGTTGTCACGCAGCGAGCGCTCCGGCCCGACCGATGGCGAAACCACCGACGTCGCAAAGATTGCGGAACAAATCATCGACATGAATCGGCCGAATATCGGTAACAAACCCGTGACGGTGCGATTGGAACTGGATGAAGTCGTCGAAGTCGATGCGCCGTCGGCGGTAATCGCGGTGGCGTTGAACAATCTGATCGGCAACGGTATCAAATATACCCAGGCCGGCGATGTCGTGGTGCGCGTCGGTGCTGGGCGAATTGTGGTGGAAGATTCCGGCCCCGGCATCGCGATCGAAGACGCGGAAAAATTGTTCGTGCGCGGCGTGCGTGGTGAAGGCGCGGCGGGCAAGGGCGCGGGTTTGGGCCTCGCGATCGTGCGGCGCTTGTGCGAGCTGTATGGTTGGCATGTATCGCTGGCGCCGCGACCGCAGGGCGGCGCGGCGGCGACGCTGGATTTCCGCCTCAAGCACTAGCAGTTTTTCGCATCCTTTCAGCCGCACAACGCCGCCAGGAGGCGCGTGCGGACTCAGCCCAGCGCTTCGAGCCAGCCGTATTTGTCGGTTGTCTTGCCGCTGAACAGACCGAAGAACAAATCCTGCACCTGTCGCGTCACCGGCCCCGGTTTGCCCGGGCCGACCGGCTTGCCATCGACCGAGCGAATCGGCGTGATTTCCGCCGCAGTGCCGCACATGAAAAGCTCGTCGGCAAAGTATAAATATTCGCGTGGAATGTCGCGCTCGATCACGTTGATACCGGCATCGCGCGCCAGCGTGATGATCGAGTTGCGCGTGATACCGTGCAGGCACGCTGCACTGGCGGGCGTGGTGTGCAAGGCGCCCTCGAAAACGAGGAACAGATTTTCACCCGCACCCTCCGAGAGCAGCCCGGTCGAAGCGAGCGCAATGCCTTCGCCGAAACCGAGTCGACGCGCTTCGCGTGCGATCAACTGGCCTGACAAATAATTGCCGCCGGCTTTGGCGCCCGCCGGAATCGTGTTCGGCGCAAACCGCTGCCAGCTCGATACACACGCGTCGATTCCGGCTTCGAGCACATCGGCACCGAGATACGCACCCATGTTCCATGACGCCACGGAAACATCGGTCGGCGTTTCGGCCGACAAGCCAAAACCGCCGAGTCCGCGAAACGCGATCGGTCGCAGATAGGCCTTGCTCAAACCGTTCGCCTTGACCACTTCACGGCACGCGGTCGCGAGTTGATCGACGCTGTAGGGAATCACGATGTCGTAGACCTTGGCGGATAAAAAAAGCCGCTTGAGGTGATCGGTCAGACGAAAAATCGCCGGGCCGTTTGGGGTTTCGTAACAGCGGATACCTTCGAACACCGACGAGCCGTAATGCAGCGCATGCGCCATCACGTGCACGGTTGCGTCCTGCCACGGCATGATGCGACCGTTGTGCCAGATGTGTTGCGGATATTCCTGCGCCATGAGCTGCTCCAGATTTTCGGGGTTGCCAAGGTTAGCGGTCGTGCGGCAATTGGAGAAGTGCCAATACGGTTTTTGATCCATCAGACAAGGAATCAAACCGGTGGCAAGCTGGCCTGCAGTTTTTTCAGGCGCGCTACCAGCAATGAATCGGGATAATGTTGCGTTGATAGCAACTGTTGCGCGTGCAGGATCGTTGCGCGCGAGGTCTTGTTGTCGTGCCGACTGGCTTGGCTCGCCGCGATCGCGGCGTCGGCTTCGGCCAAAGCGTTGCCATCTTGCGGCGTTTTTTCATGGCGAATCGCGAGCGCTTCGTTCGCCGCAGATTCGGCATCGTTGCTGCGACCGAGCGCGCTCAGCGCGAAGGATTGTCCGATCAGCGCGATCGCCAGTCGCGGATGCGGGCCGTGATACAGCGTGCGCATGCGTGCTACGGCATCGCTGAATTCGGTCAGCGCGGCATTATTCTGACCGCGATCAAGTTCGACGAGTGCGAGGTTGGTCAGATTGTAGGCAACGTCCTGATGCGCATCGCCAAGCGCTTTTCGATTCACCGCGATCGCTTGTTCGAGCAGCGCTTGCGCCTCGTCGAGTTTGCCTTCGCGACGCTTCAGCATGCCGAGACTGTTCAGGTCGTTGCCGATCAGCGCATGGGTTTCGCCGAACGCTTTGCGATGCAGTTTCAGCGATTGATTCAACGCGGTTTCGGCTTCGGCATAGCGGCCCATGCGCGTGAGCGCGGCACCAAGATTGGCCATGCCGGTGGCGACAAACGGATGCTCGTCACCCCCGGTTGCGCGATGGATATCGATCGCCTGCTGAAAACGTGCAGCGGCAGTATCGAGATCGCCTTCCGTCAGCGCCAGCAATGCCAGCGAGTTCAGATTCAACGCGGCTTCCTGGCTGTGTTCACCGAGCGTTTTCCGGTTCATCGCCAAGGCTTCTTGAAGCTGCGATTTGGCTTCATCGAGCTTGCCCTGCTGGCGCAGCATCGCACCGAGTTGCGTCAGTGAAACGGCGATCAACGGATGTTCCGGGCCGAGCAGTTTGCGACGGATCGCAAGCGCTTCGCGATTGCTGGTTTCGGCATCGGCCAGCTTGCCCATCTGCCATTGCACGACGCCGAGATCGCTCCAGGTTTGCGCGACATCCGCATGCTCTTTTCCGAGCTGCTTGATGCGCACATCCAGTGCGTGGCGATACAGCGTAACCGCCTCGTCGTTCTTGCCCGATCCCATCATCAGCTCGGCCAGCGCCTGTTCGTCGCGCGCCACATCCAGACTATCGGCACCGGCGTTTGCGGTGTCGAGCGTGAGTGCTTCACGCGCTGGTACTTCGCCTTCGGTGTATTTGCCTTGGCGTTGATACAGCAGCGCCAGACTCGATAACGCCGGTGCGAGCGCTGCCGATTTTGCTTGCGCGCGGTAGAGTTTCAAGGCGCTATCCAGATCGGCGTGCGCCTTGTCGTACTGGCTTTGCTCGCGCAAGGCAAAGCTGCGTTTCAGCAGCGCATCGGCGTAACGCGTGTCGGTTTCCCCAAACTGCTGTGCGCTGGATGTCACGGCCAGATCGAGCAATCCCATCGCGCGTGGATACAAACCGAGCGCGCCATACAAACCGCCAATGGTGAGCGCCATTTCCTGCTGCAGGGGTTTGTCCTCGGCAAGTTCGTTTTGCACGCGGGCAGCACCGCGATCCAGCAACTCGCGTGCGGTCACACTTTCGCCGCGCGCCTGATTCGGATCAGACACGGTAAACAGGCTGGTGAGAAATCCTTTCACCTCACGCGACGTGCGTGCTTCGCGCTCGGCGCGCCGCGCCTGATCGCGCGCACTACTCGCCTGATACAGGCTGATCGTGGTCGCTGCGATCAGCGCGACAAATACCAATGCGGCGCTGATCACCGCAAGACGATTGCGCCGCACGAATTTGCGCGTGCGATAGACCACACTATCGCTACGCGCAGCAATCGGGCGGCCGTCCAGATAACGTTGCACATCGGTGGCAAAAGCTTGTGCGGAAAGATAGCGCCGCTCGGGTTCTTTCTGCAGCGCCATGAGCACGATGCGATCAAGGTCGCCGCGCAACGCGCGCCCGCGCAGACGCAGTTCCGGGATGGTCGTATTCAACGCGCTGCTCGGTGCTGCCGGATCCGTATCGAGGATCGCTTTTTCAAGCGCGTGCATACTTTCGCCGAGTCGATACGGACGTTGCTCGGTGAGCAATTCGTACAGGACTACACCCAGCGAATACACATCGGTGGCGGTGGTTATCACTTCGCCACGAATTTGCTCGGGCGCGGCGTAATCCGGGGTCAGCAAACGCGACAAAGTCTGTGTTGCCGCACCGTCGGGCAAGCCCGTGGTTTCGAGCAATTTGGCGATACCGAAGTCGAGCAGTTTGGGTTGGCCTTGGTGCGTGACCAGAATATTCGACGGCTTGATATCGCGATGCACGACCAAGTTACGATGCGCGTAATGCACCGCCTCGCAGACCTGCACGAACAACTGCAGTCGCGCACGCAGATCCAGCGCGTGCTGTTCGCAATACGCGATGATTTGTATGCCGTCGACATATTCCGTCGCGAAGTACGGCACGCCATCGCGGCCAACGCCACCGTCGAGCAGGCGCGCGATATTCGGATGTTCGAGTCGCGCCAGAATCTGACGCTCGGCGAGAAAACGCCGCAACAACGCGGCGCCCGGATGCAGCAACAATTTCAGTGCCACGCGCTGTTCAAACTGGCCATCGTGGCGCTCGGCCAGAAACACCTGGCCCATGCCGCCACGGCCGATCAGTTGCAGCAATCGATAAGGGCCGACCTCCTTGCCGGGCGCGGGATCCCATGGTTCGGCAAAACCGAGATCATCGAGCGCGCGATTCTCGAACATCGGTTGCGCCAGAAAATCACCGGCATCCGCATCTGCATCGAGCAAACGTTGCACCGCCGCGTGCAGTTCGGCATCGCTGCCGCACTGTTGTTGCAACCAGGCATCGCGCAACTCGGGCGCGAGGTCGGCAGCCTGCTCGAACAGGTCCGATACGCGATTCCAGTATTGACTATCCATATTTGCCGTCGTCATCGCATCATCCTGGCGTCGGCTGCGGATTCACCGCATCGAACAGGAACGCGCGCGCCTTGCGCCAGTCGCGACCGATCGTGCGTGTGGTGACGTCGCGCAAACCGGCGATCTGCTCGACCGAAAGCCCGGCGAAATAACGCAGCTCCACGAGTTCGGCGAGTTTGGGTTCGAGCGCCTGCAGTCGATCCAGTGCGGTATCGAGATGGATCAGATTCAGCACATCCAGCGATTCTGCCGCAACGCTGTCATCGAGTGTGGCCGCGGTCTGCAAGCCACCGCGTTTTTCCGCGTGGCGACGTCGCGCGTGATCGATCACGATCTGGCGCATTGCGCGCGCCGCAACTGCAAAAAAGTGGCCGCGATCGCGCAGCAGCAGCGTGTCGGGCAAGGTCAATTTCAGATACAGCCGTGCACCAGACCAGTCGTGTTAAGCGTGGGATTCGGACCGCTCGCGAGCTCACGTCGCGCGAGGCGTTTGACCTGATCGTAGACTTCGGCGAACAGCTGATCCATCGCGGCGGGTCGGCCATCGCCAGCGACCTTGAGCAGGGTGGTCAGATCCTGTGTCATCGAATAGTCCGTCCGTTCGTGATGCCAACAGGGTAGCCCAGCACTGCAGTTGATGGCGTTTCGCTGCGCGTTTTTACATTTACGGCGCTAAAGCGTGTGCGTTGTATTTTTACTCAAGCCGAAGCAGTTCAGGCGGCAATATTGCGCCCAGCATCCATGCGGATGACCTTGCCGCCGAGCGCGGCGATGTCATCGGGATCGTGCGTGATCACGATCATCGGGATGTCGAACCGCGCGCGTATTGCCGCAAGTTCGATGCGCATGCGCGCGCGCAGTGGTGCATCGAGCGCGGCGAACGGTTCGTCGAGCAGCAGCAGTTCCGGTTGCGCCGCGAGCGCGCGGGCGAGTGCAACGCGTTGCCGCTGTCCGCCGGAAAGTTGTTGCGGATAACTGCCGGCGAATTCGCCGAGCGCAAACGCGTCGAGCAAGTCGCCGATCAAGCTCACCGCGCCACGACGATGCGGAAACCAGCCGACGCGACGCGCGTAGGCAATGTTTTCGGCGACGCTCAAATGCGGGAACAAGGCGTAGTCCTGGAACACCAGGCCGATGCGGCGCAGGCGCGTTGGCAGATCAATCCGGCGCTGACTATCGAACAGCATGCGGCCATTGATTTCGATCAGACCACGCTCGGGTTTGAGCAGGCCGGCGATACTGAGCAAGCTCAGCGTTTTGCCGCTGCCGGATGGGCCGAACAAGACGGTGACTTCGGCATCGCTTTGCAATTGCAGATCAAGATGAAATTCGCGCTTGTCGGCGCGCAGATGTTTTTCGATATCGATACGAATGCGCATCTCACGCACCGCGTTGGCGCGACGCGTGCTGCAGCAATTGCGCGGCCAGCAGCAGGATCAGAAAACTGCTGGCGAGCGCCACCAGCACCAGCGTGTGCGCCTGCGTATCGTCGCCGGTCATCACCGCTTCATAGATCGCAATCGACAGAGTTTGCGTGCGCCCGGGCAAGCTGCCGGCGACCATCAGGGTCGCGCCGAATTCGCCCATCGCGCGTGCAAACGCGAGCAGCGCGCCGGCCATCACGCCGCGCCACGCCAACGGCAAAGTGATGCCGAGAAATACCGCGAGCGGATTTGCACCGAGCGTGCGTGCAGCGCTTTCAAGTTGGGGATCGACATCGGCAAACGCGGCGCGCGCGGCGCGCAACACCATCGGAAACGCCACCACACTCGCGGCTATCACGGCGCCAGTCGTGGTAAAAATCAGGTGGATGCCGAACTGTTGCAACCACGCGCCGATAACACCTTCGCGCCCGAGCAATACCAGCAGATAATATCCGAGCACGGTCGGTGGCAATACCAATGGCAAGGTCAATGCCGCTTCGATCAGGTCACGCAAAAATCCCTTGCCGCGTGCCAGCAATCCCGCCAGCGCTACGCCAAAAAACAGCGCGAGCGCAGTCGCTATTGCAGCGATCTGAAACGTCAGCAATAGTGGTGTGAGTATCGCTTCGGACATCGATCAGTTCGGCAGGCTGAAACCGTAATGTTTGAGGATGGCTTGTGCCTCGGCGGATTTCAGCATCGCGATGAATTCATGTGCCAGCGCTGCATGCGCCGAGGCGCTGACCATCGCGACCGGATAGCTGATCGCAGTCGTGGTCGGCACGGTCAAAGCGACATGCACTTTTTCGGATTGAGTGGCCGCATCGGTGGCGTAGACAAATCCCGCATCGGCTTCACTTCGTGCGACGTAATCGAGCGCCTGACGCACGTTTTGCGCGAGCACGAGTTTCGTTTGCAGCGACTGCCACAGATTCTGCTCGGTCAATGCCGCCTGTGCATAACGCCCGGCCGGAACGCTGGCGGGATTGCCGATCGCGATATGCTTGAACGATTCCGCCTGCAGCGCGCTCAAGTTTTGCGGAGCTTGTGTCGTAGCGTTCGGCGCGATCAGCACCAGCGTATTGCCGGCGAAATCCGTGCGCGTAGAAACATCGATCCGCTGCGCGCCGGCCGCGCGATCCATCGTGATTTCATCTGCGCTGGCGAACACATCGGCGGGCGCGCCTTGTTCGATCTGTCTCAACAAGACATCGGATGCGGCAAAGTTGAGGATAACCTTGTCGCCGGGATGTTTCGCTTCAAACGTCTTGGCGATGTCACCGAACGCATTCGACAAACTCGCGGCCGCCGAAACGGTCAATTCTTCTGCAAAGGCCGATGCCAGCGGCAGCAGGGCCAAGGTCAGCAGCAGAGTACAGCGCGAAAGAACATGGCAATATCTGGCAGACATGGCATACCTCGGTTCGTTATAGTCAACAGACTATATTGCCACGATGTCGATCAATCGCGGCAGCTATTATTTGCACCGATCTTCGACCTTGGGTTTTCGATGTGCGAAATGTTTGTCATGCGATTCAATCAATGTCGTCGGGCGCTCGCACCAGTCGTCCGAAAGCGCGCAATTCCTTGGCCAGCACGGTGGCGGACTTGGCTTCGATGGCGCGGAAACGCGCGACAATATCCAGCCCCAATGGCGTGAGCTGGGCGCCACCGCCACCACTGCCACCCTTGCTTGCTTCGATTAACGGATCGCGAAAACAATGGTTCAACTCTTCGGCAAGTTGCCACGCGCGTTTGTAACTCATGCCCAAGCTGCGACCGGCCGCGGCGATCGAGCCGCAGGCATGGATTGCCTCAAGCAAATCCGCCTTGCCCGGGCCGAATCCGGCCTCGGCACCAAGCAGCAGCCGAAAACGAAATATTGCCGGA
>JAYVTP010000302.1:0-4913 GCA_043788685.1 Pseudolysobacter sp.
TCGGGCACGGCATCCGGCAAATCATTCGCGCGCGCGCCGGTGACTGGCGAAAACTGGAAACAGCCAACACGATCGAGTTGCGCCTCGCGCAGAAAATCCAGCAACTCCTCGAACTCCGCTTCGGTCTCGCCCGGGAAACCGACGATAAACGTGCTGCGTATCGTCAGATCCGGACACACCGCACGCCAGCCGCGGATGCGTTCGAGATTTTTTTCACCGTGCGCCGGGCGTTTCATGAGTTTCAGGATGCGCGGATTCGCGTGCTGAAACGGAATATCCAGATACGGCAGGATTTCCCCCGCCGCCATCAGCGGCATCACTTCATCCACGTGCGGATACGGATACACATAATGCAGCCGCACCCAGACATCGAGCTCGCTCAAACCTTGGCACAGCTCGGTCATGCGCGTGCGATAAGGTTTGCCGCGCCATTCGCGCTCGGCATAACGCATGTCCACGCCATACGCGCTGGTGTCCTGCGAGATCACGAGCAATTCCTTGACGCCGCCCTTGACCAGTTTCTCGGCCTCGATCAGCACTTGGTCGACCGGCCGGCTGACTAAATCGCCGCGCATTGATGGAATGATGCAGAACGTGCAACGATGATTGCAGCCTTCGGAAATTTTCAAATACGCATAATGTTTCGGCGTGAGTTTGATCCCGGCCGGCGGCGCGAGATCAAGAAACGGATCGTGTTTCGGCGGTAATTGTGCATGCACCGCGCGCATCACACTGGCGTAATCGGCCGGGCCGGAAATCGACAACACCGCTGGAAATTTTTCGCGGATCATTTCCGCGCGCGCACCGAGGCAACCGGTGACGACGACCCTGCCGTTTTCGGCCATCGCCTCGCCGATCGCATCGAGCGATTCCTCTACCGCCGAATCGATGAAACCACAGGTGTTCACGACCACGACGTCGGCCGAATTGTAAGTCGGCACGATCTCGTAACCTTCCACGCGCAATTGCGTGAGAATACGCTCGGAATCCACCAGCGCCTTGGGACAACCGAGGCTGACAAAACCGACTTTGGGCTGGGCAAACGACATGCGTGGCTCGATCTAGCGAAATGAACACGTGATTATAGGCGCCCGGATGTGCAGCGTCGAACTCGCGATCTGCATAATCGACGCAAAGTCACGTAAACGCGATTGACTTCCCGCGCCTACCGCTTACGCTGCAGGCCAGTTCATCATCCAAGGAATCCAGCATGGGTCAGCACCTGCAACTCAATACCAGCGGCATGCAATGCATCGGCGCGTATCGGGCCGATCCGGTCGGCACCCCGAAGGGCGGTATCGTCGTGATCCAGGAAATTTTCGGCGTCAACGCGCATATCCGCAGCGTAGTTGATCGCTTCGCGGCGCGCGGTTATGTCGCGATTGCACCGGCGTTGTTCGATCGCATCGAAACCGGCGTCGAGCTCGGCTACGACGAAGCCGGCATGCAAAAAGGCAAGTCGCTGGTGACCGAGCTCGGTATCGATCGTCCGCTCGAAGACATCGCCGCTGCGGTCGAGGCGATCGAGTCCGCCGGACATATCGGCGCCGTCGGTTATTGCTGGGGCGGCAGCGTAGCCTACCTTGCCGCTGCACGAATCGGCCTGCCCGCGGTGAGTTATTACGGCTCGCGCACCACCGCGTTTCTCGACGAAAAACCGACTGCGCCGTTGTTGTTTCATTTCGGCGAATACGATCACAGCATCTCGGCCGAAGCGATTGCGAAACATCGCGGGGCGTTGCCGAACGCAGCCATCTATATCTATCCCGCCGATCACGGTTTCAACTGCGATGCACGCAGCGCCTACGACGCACCGAGCGCGGCACTCGCATTGCAGCGCACGCTGGCATTTTTCGACGAGCAACTCGCTGGCTGAAAACATTCATATGCAATCGACGACCGATAATCCTCATTTCGTACTCGACGCGCGTCTGGCTGCGGATACATACGTGCTCGGCGATTTTGCGCTGAGTCGCGTGTTGCTCATGAACGATGCGCGATTCCCGTGGCTGATCCTCGTGCCGCGCCAGCCCGGCTTGCGCGAACTCGGCGATCTGGCCGCAGCGGATCGGCACATCCTGTTTGATGAAATTTCTCGTACCGGCGACGCACTGCAAAAATTGCATGCGCCGCACAAGCTCAATATCGCCGCGCTCGGCAATGTGGTCGAGCAGTTGCATGTGCATGTGATTGCACGGCAAACCCATGATGCCGCGTGGCCGCGCCCGGTCTGGGGCGTCGGCAGCGCACTCGCTTATGCCGACGCTGCGCGCGATGAAAGTATCACCGCCTTGCGCGCAGCGCTGAATCTGCACCCATGAATCTGCGCGCTTGAACATGCCCGGCTCGAACCGTCTGGCCGACTCGAATACGCCATCGCTCGAAGCGCTTGGCGACAGCGCCTTGGTACTGCGATTTGGCGATCGCCTCGATGCGCGCATCAATGCGCAGGTGCATCGCGCGGCGGCGTTGCTGACTACAGAAAGTATACCCGGCGTGCGCGAAATCGTGCCGGCGTATGCGAGTTTAACCGTGCATTACAATCCTGCATTTTTTTCGCGCAGCGATCCTGCACTGGTCAACGCATCGCCTTTTGCGCGGATAGGCGAACGCCTGCTCGCGCTGCTGCACAACTCTTGCGATGAAACTTTGCAGACCGCACGGCTGATCGAAATTCCGGTTTGCTACAGCGCGAAATTCGGCCCCGATCTCGTCGACGTTGCCGCTCACACGGGTTTGTCGGAAACCGGAATTATCGCCCTGCACAGCGCTACAACTTACCGCGTGGCGATGCTCGGTTTTGCACCAGGCTTCCCGTACCTGTTCGGCTTGAATGAAAAACTGCATCTGCCGCGCCGCGCCACGCCGCGCGTCCTCGTGCCCGCCGGCAGCATCGCGATCGGCGGCGGACAAACCGGTATTTATCCGGGCGAACTGCATGGCGGCTGGCATCTCATCGGGCGCACGCCGTTGAATCTGTTTGATGCAGATCGCGCCTCGCCCGCATTGCTCGCGCCCGCGGATGAGGTGCGTTTTGTCGCCATCAATGCGCATGAATTCGCGCGTCTGCAAACGAGCGCTAAATGAGCATCGAAGTGCTCAAGCCCGGTTTGCTCAGCACGCTGCAGGACGGCGGTCGCCACGGCTTGCAGCATCTTGGCGTGGGTCATGCCGGCGCGATGGATGCGAATGCGTTGCGCCTCGCCAATTATCTGGTCGACAATCCGGCCGATGCCGTGGCGCTGGAAATTACTTTGCAAGGCCCGCGTCTGCGTTTTGCAACGCCCGCGCTGATTGCACTGACCGGTGCTGATATCGATGCGTCGGTCGATCAACAATCGGTGCCGTTGTGGCGGCCCGTCGTGCTGCGCGCGGGCAGCGAACTCATGCTCGGTGGCATGCCGCGCGGCGCACGAAGTTATCTGTCGATAGCGGGCGGCATCGATGTAGCGTGCGTGCTCGGCAGTGGCAGCACGGATATCAATGCGGCGCTGGGTCCGCCCGCCTTGCGCACTGGTATGCGTCTGGCCTGCAAACCGGAGCATCGCGATCGCTACCAACGATTATGGCGTGCGCTGGATGCAGGCGCGGAAAAATATCACGCAGCATCATGGTGGATCGATCCGGCACCGTGGTTCGATGCCGATCCGAATATCATCGTGCACACGATGCGTGGCGCGCATTTCGCGCAGCTCGATGACGAATCGCAACGCGCTTTTTTTGCCGATGAGTTTCGCATCGGCAACGAATCAAATCGTGTCGGTTATCGTCTGCAAGGCCCGCACCTGAAGCTTGCCACGCCGCTGGAATTGATCTCGGAAGGTCTCAGCGTCGGCACCGTGCAACTGCCGCCGTCGGGCAATGCGATCGTGTTGATGGCCGAGCATCCGACCACCGGCGGCTATCCGCGCATCGGCCACGTGGCCAGCACGGATCTCGTCAAACTCGCACAGGCGCGGCCCGGCCAGACGCTGCGTTTTGTCGAGATCGATCTGGCTGGGGCGCAAACGCGCTATCTTGCGCAGCAAGCGGAAATCGAACGCCTGCGGATGGCGATTGCCGATCATCTGCACGATTGAGCGACCGATATAAACCTGAGGAGAATGCATTTGCCCAAGCCCTGCATCGATCTGAATTGCGACATGGGCGAATCCTACGGCGCATGGCAGATGGGCCAGGATGCGCAAGTGCTGCGCCATGTCACGTCGGCGAATATCGCCTGCGGCATGCACGCCGGCGATCCGCCGACGATGCAGCGCACGGTTGCCGCGGCGGTCGCGCAGGGTGTGGCAATCGGCGCGCATCCGTCGTTGCCTGATCTGCAAGGATTTGGTCGGCGGGTGATGGCCATCACGGCGAACGAAGCGTACGCATTGACTCTGTATCAAATCGGCGCGCTCAGCGCTTTTGCGCAGGCCGCGGGCAGTCGCCTGCACCATGTCAAACCGCACGGCGCGCTGTACAACATGGCCGCGCGCGATGCATCGCTGGCGCAGGCAATTGCGCAAGCCGTGCGAGATGCCGACGCGGCGCTGATCCTGGTCGGTCTGGCCGGCAGCGCATTGCCGGCAGCAGGCGCTGCGCTCGGTCTCAAGATCGCCCAAGAAGCTTTTGCCGATCGTCGCTACGAGGCTGACGCATCACTCACTCCACGTAGCAAAAAAGACGCGGTGATTCATGATATCGAGGTGGCGATCACGCAGGCGCTGAGCATCGTCACTCAAGCAAGCGTGACCACGCACGACGGCAAAATTCTGTCGCTGCAAGCCGATACGATTTGTGTGCATGGCGACCGCGCCGATGCCGCGATATTTGCTGAGCGGCTGCGCGCCGCGCTTGATCAGGCGGATGTCGAGGTACGCGCACTCGGCCGAGCTGGCGCATGAACTACTGGCCGTTACTCGGCGTTGCGG
>JAYVTP010000303.1:0-5810 GCA_043788685.1 Pseudolysobacter sp.
AATCTCACGCTTCATTGCTCCAAAAATTCAAAGTGACGTCGCTCAAGCCACGCGCTTCAATACCACTTCCAGCACAAATTGACTGCCGAAATACGCCAGCAACAATAACACCATGCCCCACAACGTGAGTTGCACCGCGCGGCGTCCGCGCCAGCCGTAACGCCAGCGACCCCACAACAAAATTCCGAATACCAGCCAGGCCGCAATCGACAACACGGTCTTGTGCACGAGGTGCTGATCGAACAAGTTATGTACGAACAGAATACCGCTGAGCAAGGTCAGGCTGAGCAGCACGAAACCTGCGCGGATCAGTTGGAAGATCAGCGCTTCGGTGAGAGTGAGCGGCGGCAGCGCACGCACGAGGCCGCTGAACTGGCGCAGTCGCAGCGCGCGTTCCTGCAACGCCAGCCCGATCGCGAGCAATGCCGCGATGCACAACACGCTGTAGCCGAGCAGGGCAAACACCACGTGCAATTTGATCTGCCATTCGATCGGCAACGGCATATGCGGCGCGGTCAATGCGGTGAGCAGCAACAGTGCTGCGAGCGGAAATACGATCACGCCGAGTGCGGCCACCGGGCGCAATAAATTCACGATCAGACACAGTCCGGCAACGCCTACAGCGACTAGCGACAGTGCCGCGAAAAAATGCAGATCCAATCCACCTTCATGCAGCAGATTGCTCAGCACCACGATCACATGCAGCATCACTGCCGGCCACGCCAGCGTGAGCCCGAGCAGGCGCGGCGGCTGCACACGACTGAGCAGCGGTAGCGCCAGAATCAGCGCGGCGGAGAGATAAAGAACGGCGGCAAGCCATGACAGCAAAGTAATCGACATGCGAGGAAGTGTGGCATACCGCGCGCGCTTCGCAAAAGCATGTGCGCGCAGGGATCCAAGCGACAGCGGACCAGCAGTTGACGCGGCTGCTATACTTCGTGCCTTCATTTTTCCGCCGTAGAGTTATCGCATGTTCGAGTCACTCAGCCAACGCCTGTCCACCACGATCGAGAAGCTGCGCGGTCGCGCGCGCCTGACCGAAGAAAACATTCGCGATGCCATGCGCGATGTGCGTATTGCCTTGCTCGAAGCTGATGTCGCGTTGCCCGTGGTGCAGGCGCTGATCCAGCGCGTGAAAGTGCGTGCAGTCGGCCAGGACATTCTGAAAAGCCTGACGCCGGGACAAGCGTTGGTCAAGGTGGTGCGCGACGAGCTCACGGCGGTGATGGGTTCGGTCAATACCGATCTCAATCTGAATTGTCCCGCGCCAGCGGTCGTGTTGATGGCCGGTCTGCAGGGCGCCGGCAAGACCACGACAGTGGCGAAACTCGCGCGTTTTCTGCGCGAGCGCAAGAAGAAAAAAGTCATGGTGGTGAGTTGCGACGTTTACCGTCCGGCGGCTATCGAACAATTGCAGACGTTGGCCGAGCAGGTCGAGGTTTTGTTTTTCCCGTCGACCGGCGAACAAGATCCGGTCGCGATTGCGCACGCCGCGATCGATGCGGCGCGCAAGCAATATGTCGATGTCTTGTTGGTCGATACTGCGGGTCGTCTCGCGATCGATGCGGCGATGATGGCCGAGATCAAGGCGCTGCACGCGGCGGTCAATCCGATCGAAACGCTGTTTGTAGTCGATGCGATGACTGGCCAGGACGCGGCCAACACCGCCAAGGCATTCAGTGAAGCGTTGCCATTGACCGGTGTGATTCTGACCAAGACCGACGGCGATGCGCGCGGTGGCGCGGCCTTGTCGGTGCGCTACATTACCGGGCGTCCGATCAAGTTCATCGGCTCGGGCGAGAAACCCGATGCGCTCGAACCGTTCCATCCGGATCGTCTTGCACAACGCATTCTCGGCATGGGCGATGTGTTGTCACTGGTCGAGCAGGTCGAGCAAAGTGTCGACAAGGAAAAGGCGCAGAAACTTGCCGAGAAGATCGTCAAGGGCAAACGTTTCGACATGAACGACATGCGCGATCAGCTGCAGCAGATGCTCAGCATGGGCGGTCTCGCCAGCTTGATGGATAAACTTCCGGGCGTTGGCAATCTGCCGGATAAGGTCAAATCGCAGATCAACGATAAGGAAGTGCATCGCATGATCGCGGTTATCAACTCGATGACTAAGAAAGAGCGCCGCCATCCCGATTTGCTCAACGGCTCGCGCAAGGTGCGCGTGGCGAAAGGTTCGGGCATGCAGCCGCAGGACGTGAACAAGCTGCTCAAGCAATATCAGCAGATGGAAAAAATGATGTCCAAACTGTCTTCTGGCGGCATCAAGGGTTTGATGCGACAGATGAAGGGCGCGATGGGCGGCAGTGGGGCAGGCGGCAACTTCCTGCAGCGTTAATTGCCCTTGTCCGCACCCTAATCTGTTCTTAACGCTTTATTTTTTCCCATAACCCGCTAGAATAGGCGGTTCCCGGCAGTGCGGTGGGTCGTTTTGATACCCAATGCTACCTTCTGATTCACGAATTTCGAGTAAAAACAATGGTTAAGATTCGCCTGTCTCGCGGTGGCGCCAAGGGGCGTCCGTTCTATCACATCGTCGTTACCGATTCGCGCAGCCCGCGCGACGGTCGCAGCATCGAGCGCGTCGGCTTTTACAATCCGATTGCAGCCGGCAAGGATGTGAAGCTCAAGCTCGATGCAGAGCGCGTCAATCATTGGGTTGGCACGGGTGCGCAGTTGTCCGACAAGGTGCGTTTCCTCGTCAAGGAAGCCGCCAAGCAAGAGAAAGCAGCCGCTTAAGACTGGCCTTGGCTATTGAAGGCGACCGGCGTCTCCTGCTCGGCAGGATAGTCGGGGTGTATGGTGTGGCGGGCTGGGTAAAACTGGAATCGCACAGCGAGCCGCGCTTGCGGATTTTCAACTACCAGCCTTGGTTGTTGAAGACTGCGCAAGCCGAGCATGAAGTTGAAGGTTGTCATGGGCGTGCCCAAGGCAAAGGTATCGTCGCCACACTGCCAAGCGTGACCGACCGCGATCAGGCGGCGGCGCTGGTCGGGGCTGAGATATGGGTTTGGCGCTCGGCGCTGCCCAAGATCAAACATGACGAGGTGTATTGGACCGATCTCGAAGGATTGGAGGTTGTCACGACGCTGGGCATCAGCCTGGGCCGTGTCAGCCATATCTTCGCGACCGGTGCGAATGATGTGATCGTGGTGCGAGATGCCGAGCGCGAGCGTTTGATTCCTTTTGTCAGTGGGCAATTCGTACACGATATAAATCTGGATACGCGGCGGATCACGGTAGATTGGGATCCCGAGTTTTAAGTGCTGGATATTGGGTCAAGGATTAGCGCTGGTGCGGGTTGACGTCATCACGCTGTTCCCGGAATTTGTCGACGGCTGTGCCAGGGTAGGAGTGGTCGGGCGGGCGCAAGAACGCGGTCTGATTTCGGTGACGAGCTGGAACCCGCGCGAGTTCGCCACCGACAATTACCACACCGTGGATGGTCGCCCGTACGGCGGTGGTCCGGGCATGTTGATGTTGATTGGCCCGTTACGCGACACCATCGCGGCGGCCAAGGCGGCAGCGGAAGCGCCAGCGAAAGTGATTTATCTGAGTCCGCAAGGTGAGCGACTCACGCAACGTAAGGTGCAGGAGCTGAGCATTTTGCCAAGGTTGGTGTTGTTGTGCGGCAGATACGAAGGCGTGGACGAGCGTTTGCTCGATCACGAAGTGGATGAAGAATTGTCGATCGGTGATTACGTGCTGTCTGGCGGAGAGCTCGCTGCAGCCGTGCTGATCGATGCGATCGGGCGTTTGCAGGAAGGTGCGTTGAATGACGCGCAATCGGCAGCGCAGGATTCGTTCTCCGACGGCTTGCTCGATTGCCCGCATTACACGCGGCCCGAGCAGCACGAATTGGGAACACTGCCAGCGGTACTGATATCGGGTGACCACGCAGCGATCAACCGCTGGCGCCTGAAACAGTCACTGGGACGAACATGGTTGCGGCGCCCGGATTTGCTGGCGCGCATGCAACTGGACAAGCCGGCGCGTGCGCTGCTTGAAGAATTCCGCCACGAATATTTCGCGGCGCAAGACAAGAACACCGGTTGATGCCGGACGACGATCCAACCAAATCCAACAAGTAGTGGTGAGTGTTATGAACATCCTTCAGCAGTTCGAAGCCGAGCAGATGACCCGCAAGTTGCCGGACTTCGGCCCGGGCGACACGGTAATCGTGAATGTCAAAGTGAAAGAAGGCGCCCGTGAACGCGTGCAGGCTTACGAAGGCGTGGTTATCGCCAAGCGTAATCGCGGCCTCAACTCCGCCTTCACCGTGCGCAAGATTTCGCACGGCACCGGCGTCGAGCGCGTATTCCAGTCGCACAGCCCGTCGATCGATTCGGTCTTGGTCAAGCGTCGCGGTAAAGTGCGTGGTGCCAAGCTGTATTATTTGCGTGGTCTGGAAGGCAAGGCCGCCCGCATCAAGGAAGATCTGTCGCAGAATTCGCGTCCGCGCGACTGAGATCTTTCGCAAAGAATTGTCTTGAAGCATCGAGTCGCGTCTATGCTTCTCGTCGGCAGAACGGCCACCATCTGGTGGCCGTTTTGTTTTCTGGATAACTGAAAGCTGTACGTTACTTCAAACGGCTTCTGCTGCTGTCAAAGCGAGTGAGCGTTCTCCTCGCCGCTCCCGGTCGGCTGCTGAAATAAATGTAATGTTTTGTGCATTGGATTTGCGGTAGAGTTTGGACACAGGGGGCCAAGGAGCAGGCCATGTTCAGAGTAAAAACTGCGCCGTTGCGCATTCACCCGTATCTTGCAGCGATTTTCGGCATGCTTCTGAGCTTTGCCGTCGACGCGCAAAGCCTGAGCCATCGCCCGAACCTGATGTTCCATGACGGGTTCCAAGGCATAACGGCGGGCCCGTTTGCCGATTCCGATGCGGCGCGTTTTCTCGCGCAAGCTACATTCGGTCCCACTTCGGCTGATATCGCGCATCTGCGCAGCGTAGGTTATCAGGTCTGGCTCACCGAGCAGTTCGCGGCCACGCCAACGTATGAAATGACCTACATCAACTGGACCGAGGGCACGCCGCAAGGCTCGCCTCCGCTCAGTCCATTGGGCGAAAGGCCCGATGGCGACCATCGCATCGAGGCGTGGTGGCTCGGGGCGTTGGGTGGCCCTGACCCGCAATTTCCGACCGATGCCACGCACGATCACAAGGATCAGCTGCGTCAGCGCGTAGCGTTTGCGCTCAGCGAAATCATGGTCGTATCGCAACAGAATGCGGCGCTTGCTGGTTTCCAGAACGGGTTGGCGTATTACTACGACATCCTGAGCAGAGACGCGTTTGGCAACTATCGAACGCTACTGCAGGATGTGACGCTGAGCCCGGAGATGGGCGTCTATCTGAACATGCAAAGCAACCAGCGCGCTAACTTGTCGCAGAATATCCATCCCGACGAAAACTACGCACGCGAAATCAATCAGCTTTTCAGTATCGGCCTGATCATGCTGAATGCCGATGGCACGCCAAAATCGCCGAGCCAACCGACTTATTCGCAGAGCACCGTTTCGGCGTTCGCGCATGTCTTTACCGGCTGGAGCTTTTACGATTGCGACGCCAACGGTTACGACAATTTCGCCGGCTGTGGCCCGGATTCCAATACCGGCGCCAGCTTCCAGCATCCGATGATTGCCTACGACGTCAAGAATTATCCGCAGACTGATGATCCTAGTTATCACGATAACGGCACCGATCCGGTCAATGATTTACCCAACAAGCAACTGCTGATTTATTCCGGCGCAGCCAGCGGCGGGGTGCTGGCGAATGGCGGTACGGCCGCATCAGACTT
>JAYVTP010000304.1:0-4664 GCA_043788685.1 Pseudolysobacter sp.
CCCCAGCCTGCGCTGGGATGACGGCTTTGTTTTTACGTTGTCGCATCGTCGAAAGCAAAATCTTCAACGTGTTAGCAACTGTGATGCCTCACGCGCGAGTGCCGTGATCGCAACCCAATCGCCGGCAGCCACCAATTCCGCTGGTGTCAGCCACGAACCGCCGACGCAGAGCACGTTCGACAGCGCGAGATAGGATGACGCTTTGCTCACACTGATGCCACCGGTCGGACAGAATTTCACCTGCGGTAACGGTCCGCTCAATGCACGCAAATAAGGTGCGCCGCCGGCAACTTCGGCCGGAAAAAATTTCTGCAGCCGATAGCCGTGTTCGAGCAGCAACATCGCCTCGGAGGCGCTCGCCGAGCCGGGCAGGTACGGTAGCGCGATATCCGTGGCCGCAGCGAACAAAGTTGGCGTGATTCCAGGCGATACCGCAAACCGCGCGCCGGCATTTTCGGCGGCCTGCAAATCCTGCGGCGACAAGATTGTGCCGGCACCGACCACGGCGCCCTCGACATTGGCCGCGACCGCGCGGATCGCATCCAGCGCGACCTTGCTACGCAACGTGATTTCGATTGCGCGGATGCCACCTGCGACCAGCGCTTGCGCGAGCGGCACGGCATCTTTGATGCGCTCGATCACGACCACTGCGATCACCGGCGCGAGCCGCATCGTGATCTCGATTTGCTGCTGTTTCTGCTCAATGGCCGAATTCGTGCGGATCGAGCTCATGCGGATTCTCCAAAAGTGTGTTCGGCAATGGCGCTCACGCCGAAAACGCTGGCGCCGGTGTCGGCGCTGCTGACGATGCGACGGAACATCGAAAACAGTTCGCGACCGACGCCGCGATGATGCGCCTCGACATTCGAAATCGCCGCGCCGCGCGCCTGCCAGATGGCCGCATCGACCAGCACTTCGAGCGTGCCCGCGTGTGCATCGATGCGGATCAGATCGCCATTGTGGATTTTTGCGATGGGCCCGCCGCAGATCGCTTCGGGCGTGACATGAATCGCCGCGGGTACTTTGCCCGACGCGCCCGACATGCGTCCGTCGGTGACGAGTGCCACGCGATGTCCGCGCGCTTGCAACACCGCCAAAGTCGGCGTGAGTTTGTGCAACTCCGGCATGCCATTCGCGCGCGGTCCCTGGAAGCGCACCACCGCGATGAAATCGCGATCGAGTTCGCCGCGCTCGAACGCGCCGCGCACCTGATCCTGATCGTCAAACACCAGTGCCGGCGCTTCGATGATGTAGCGATCGTCCGGCACCGATGCGACCTTGATTACCGCGCGGCCGAGATTGCCTTGCAGCATCATCAGGCCGCCATCGGGACGGAACGGATCGGCCGCGCCGCGCAATACGCTCGCATCGAGCGTCTGCGCGGGCGCGGGCCGCCATTCGATCGTGCCATCGCTGCCGAGTTGCGCCTGTTTCGCGTAACGATCGAGGCCGGCACCGATGATGGTTTTGACGTCGCCATGCAGCAGTCCGCCCTCAAGCAATTGTGCGATCAGGAAACCCATGCCGCCGGCCTGATGGAACTGGTTCACATCGGCGCTGCCGTTCGGATAAACACGCGCGAGCAGCGGTATCACGCCCGCCAGATCGCCGAAATCTTCCCAGCGCAAATCGACCCCCGCTGCATGCGCGATGGCCACGAGATGCAGCAGATGATTGGTCGAGCCGCCGGTGGCGTGCAGGCCGATCACGCCGTTGATGATCGCCTTCTCGTCGATGATTTCGCCAACCGGAATGTATTCCGGTCCGAGCGCGGTAATCGCGGCGGCGCGCTGGGTCGCAGCGATCGTCATCGCGTCGCGCAGCGGTGTATTCGGATTCACGAAACTTGCGCACGGCAGATGCAGGCCCATGATCTCCATGAGCATCTGGTTCGAGTTGGCGGTGCCGTAGAATGTGCACGTTCCGGGCGAATGATACGACTGCGCTTCGGCTTCGAGCAGCTCGGCGCGCGTCGCCTTGCCTTCGGCGTAGAGCTGGCGAACCTTGCCTTTCTGATCGTTGGAAATGCCGCTCGGCATCGGCCCGGCCGGAATGAAAATCGCCGGCAGATGGCCGAAGCTCAGCGCCGCGATCAACAGGCCAGGCACGATCTTGTCACAGATGCCGAGGAACAGCGCGGCATCGAACATGTCGTGCGACAGCGCGATCGCCGCCGACAGCGCGATCACGTCGCGCGAGAACAACGACAGCTCCATGCCGGCGCGGCCTTGCGTCACGCCATCGCACATCGCCGGCACGCCGCCGGCGACTTGCGCGGTGGCGCCAACCTCACGCGCCGCGCGCTTGATCAAGTCAGGATAAGTCGCATACGGCTGATGTGCCGACAGCATGTCGTTGTAGGCGGTGATGATCGCGAGGTTCGGCGCATGACCGCTGCGCAACGCGCTTTTGTCGGGCGCGGCAGACGCGGCAAACCCGTGCGCGAGATTGCCGCACGCCAAATGACCGCGGCGCGGCCCGGTTTCGCGCGCGGCATGTATTTTTTCGAGATACGCCGCACGCGATTCGCGGCTGCGCGCGATCAGACGTTCGGTAACGGCGGCGACAATGGGGTTCAACGACATGTTTTTCTCCGCAGCAATTCGACCCTTGCGCTCGGCTTCAAGCGCACCAGAAAACCTGTATTGGCGATTTGGCGTGATCCAGCACGACCCGCATCGGGCTTGATGCCAACGCACCTTGCGCAGCAATAACTTGGGCGAATACCTCGCGTTTTTTTTCGCCCTGAATATGCAGATACACGGCACGCGTATCGAGCACGGTCGGCATGCTCAAGGTGATTCGCGGCTCGCCCGCATCAGGCGCCCGCATCGCTATCACTTGCGTCCTGGCGTGCGGATCGAGTGCTTGCGCGAGGTGATCGCCGTCCGGAAAAAACGACGCCGTGTGACCATCCTCGCCGAGCCCAAGCACCACTGCATCGAACGGCATTGGCAATGCCGCGATACGCGCGGCGATGCGCGGCAGTCCGGTTTCCGGATCGGGTGCGTCGCAATACAGCGGCACGAACAGCGCGGCGGCGGCGTGATTTTGCAGCAGGTTTTCGCGCAGCAGACGTGCGTTGGAACGTGCATCGTCGGCCGCCACCCAGCGCTCGTCGACCAGCGTCACGGTAACGCGACTCCAGTCCAGCACCTGCTGCGAAAGCGCGCGCAAAAACTCGCGCGGCGTGGTGCCGCCGGAGAGTGCAAGCAAGGCGGTTGCGCGAGCGCCCAGGCCGCGACGCAGATCGTCCGCCACGCTTTTCGCCAATGCGTTTGCGAGTGTCGCGGCGCTATCGAAAACCTGTTCGATGTAGTTCGCGGACGCGGCCACTACTGCGTATCCTCGTGCCAGGTGCGACCATCGCGTTCGATCAATGCGACTGCCGCGCTCGGTCCCCACGTGCCGCTGGTATAGGGTTTCGGCGCTTCGGCGCTGGCTTCCCACGCGGCCAGAATCGGATCGATCCATTTCCATGCGGCCTCGACTTCATCGCGGCGCATGAACAGCATCGGATTGCCGCGCACCACATCCATCAGCAGGCGTTCGTAGGCATCCGGATTGCGCACGCCAAACGTCTCGGCGAAGCTCATGTCCAGCGGCACATGGCGCAAACGCAAACCACCGGGACCGGGATATTTGATCATCAGCCACAGCTTTACGCCTTCATCCGGCTGCAGTCGCAGCACGAGTTTGTTCGGCGCGATCGGACCGGCGCTGTTGCCGAAAATCGAATGCGGAATCGCCTTGAACGTGATCACGATTTCCGACACGCGATTGGGCAAACGCTTGCCGGTGCGCAGGTAAAACGGCACACCGGCCCAGCGCCAGTTTCGTACTTCGGCCTTTATCGCCACGAAGGTATCGTTACGCGAATTTGGCTTGCCGATTTCTTCGAGATAACCCGGCACCGCACCGTGATCCGATGCACCCGCGCGATACTGGCCGCGCACGGTGAGCTGCGCCGCGTTGCTTTCGTCGATCGGATGCAGCGAGTGCAGCACTTTCAATTTTTCGTCGCGGATCGAGTCGGCGTCGAGCGAGGCGGGTGGTTCCATCGCAACCATGCACAGCAATTGCAGCAGATGATTCTGCACCATGTCGCGCAGCGCGCCGGCGGTGTCGTAATACGCGCCGCGCGATTCCACGCCAATGGTTTCGGCCACCGTGATCTGCACATGATCGATATGTTCGGCGCGCCACAACGGCTCGAATAACACGTTGCCGAAACGCAGCGCGGTGAGGTTCTGCACGGTTTCCTTGCCGAGGTAATGGTCGATGCGATAGGTCTGGCGTTCCTCGAATGCGCGCCCAACCGCATCGTTGATCGCCGCAGCGCTTTTCAGATCACGCCCGATCGGTTTTTCGATCACCACGCGCACGTTGCCGGTAGTGAGGCCATGTTCGCGCAGGCGACCACAAACGCTGGCGAAAATGTCCGGACTGGTGGCGAGATAAAACACGCGTACTTTTTCGGCGTTGGCGGTAAGGCTCGCAGCGAATTCCTGCCAGCCGGCTTCGCGCGTCGCATCGAGCGAGCGATAGCTGACTTGCTGCATGAACGTGTCGAGGTCGGCGGCGGCGTATTCGCTGCTCGGCACCGCGCGCTGGATTGCTGCACGAACCTGCATGCGGTAATCGGTTTCGGCCAGTGCTTCGCG
>JAYVTP010000305.1:0-6897 GCA_043788685.1 Pseudolysobacter sp.
CGTTGCAGGTACAGCGCGGCGGTGATCGCCCCGGCATGACGCGATGCGCCCGAGTTGGCCATGTCGGCGACAGAAGAATCGAGCATGCTTCGATACGGCTGCCACAATGGCAGGCGCCACAGCGGATCGCTGACTTCGCGACTGCTCGCGAGCAGGCCATCGGCAACATCATCGCGATTGCTGAACAGCACCGGCAATTCCGGCCCGAGCGCGATGCGCGCAGCACCCGTGAGCGTGGCGAAATCGAGAATCAGATCGGGCGATTGTTCGACCGCATAACTCAGCGCGTCGCCTAGAATCACGCGGCCCTCGGCATCGGTGTTGTCGATCTCGACGGTGACGCCACTGCGCGTGCGGATGACTTCGCCGGGCCGATAGGCATTGCCGGCAATCGAATTCTCGACCGCCGGAATCAACAGTGTCAGCCGCACCGGCAATTTCGCCGCCATGACCAGGCCGGCCAGCGCGATCGCGTGCGCCGCGCCGCCCATGTCCTTTTTCATCCAGCGCATGCCGTCGGCGGGTTTGATGTCGAGCCCGCCGGTATCGAAGCACACGCCCTTGCCGATCAGCACGAGATGCGGCGCGTCGATCTTGCCCCAGCGCAATTCGGCAAGTCGCGGTGCACGATGACTGGCGCGACCGACCGCATGGATCGCCGGGAAATTCGCATCGAGCAAGGCATCGCCGATCCAGTCGCGATACTCCCCGCCGTGTGTTTGCGCGAGCGCCTGCACCGTAGCGGCGAGTTCGACCGGGCCGAGATCTTCGGTCGGCGTATTGATCAAATCGCGCGTCTGGCAGATGCCATCCAGCACCGGCTGTACGGCGGCGAGGGTTGCGGCATCGACCGCGAGTTCTGACGCTGCGCGCGCGGGCTTTTTGTAGCGGCTGAAATGATACGCGCCGAGCGCCCAACCCAGCGCCGCACGTTGCGGATCCAGCACAACTTCGGCCGCAGTTTCGAGATGATAAATGCCGACCGGAAGGCGTCGCGGCAACGCTGCCAGCGCATAAATATCCGCGCTATTCGCAACGCCGATCAACACCGCATGCAGGCTGCCATCGGCCTTGGGCATCAGACATACAGCACCTGTTTCGGCACGAAAATCGTTGGCATTTACCCACGCTTTTTGACTGGATTCGAGCTGCTGCAGAACCCCACTCAAGCTTGCCGCAGTGACGGGCAAAATCGCTATCGATGAAGCGAGGGTCTGGCGCTCGATCAGGGCGTGCATCGGTATTCCTTTGATGAAAAAAAGTGGCGACGGATTTATATCTCGCGCTGATGATTTTCCAGCCAGTGCGCGAGCTCGCCGAGATCGCTCAAGGTCAAATCGGGCGCGACCGGATGCGCCCACGCAGTATCGCCGCGATTGAGCCACGCGGTGCACAAACCCGCATCACGCGCGCCGAGCACATCAAGCTCCGCGTCGTCGCCGACATGCAAAACTTCATGCGGTTGCAGGCCTAGGCGCTCGCACGCCGTATGGAAAATCGACGCATGCGGCTTGGCCGCGCCGAACTCGCGCGCCGATACCGAGAACTGGAAAAAACGCCGCAGACCGATGCGATCAAGATCGGCGTTGCCGTTCGATATACTGACCAGCGGCAGCAGCGCGGCGAGACGTTCGAGCGCGGGCAACGCATCGCTGTAGCACTCGACCTGATTGCGCGCGGTGAAGTATTCGATGTAGGCGCGTTCGACCCAATCCTCGCCCATCTCGAATGGCGTGAAAACCGCGCGCAAACTCAGCTTGCGCAGCGCGGTGAAGTCATAGCCGAGGTGCGGATTTTCGCCATAGATGCGCTCGCGCAATGCGCGCAACTCCGCCACCGGCCACGCCGCCGCAACGTGCGGACACTCCTGCTGCAGCCAGCCTTCGAGATGCTGTTCGGCACGCAGGATCACTGGCTCGATCGGCCATAGCGTGTCGTCGAGATCCAGCGAGATGGCGCGGATGCGCACGCGATTTCTCCGCTCAGTGCTTGCTGTCGCTGCCGGATTTTTCGGCATCCTTGGCGGCCTGCGTTTTGGCCGCGGCGCTGTCCTTCAGTTCCTGCGTCAGCGGCGAATTCGGCGAACTGCTCTGCATTGCCGACGCCGTTGCGTTGACAGCCGAGACCGGACGTGAGCCGGTGCTTGTGGTGACAACTGTCGAGCCACTACTGTCGGCGCTGTGGTCGATGCCAATCTGCGCATCAATGTAGGCGAAGTGTTCTTCGTTCTTGGTCAGCAGATCCGGCGCTTCGCCATAACCGACCACCTGATGTTTGCGCATGATCGCGAGCGCTTCCGGGCCGGCAGCGAACTGCACGAACTCCTGTACTTTCGCATTGTTCCTGCCGTCTTCGCGTGCGGCCAGAAACAACTTGGTGTAAAGCGGATATGTGCCACTGGCGATGCTTTCGCGCGATGGCGCAATGCCTTCGACGCTTAGGATTTTCACGCTCTTGTTGGCGTACACCGCCGACAACGTGGTCAGCCCCATGCCGAACTCGTTGAGCGCAATGTCTTCTTCGAGTTTGGCCGTATTTACGTACAAACGCGGCGCGGCCACACGCTGATCGCCGTTGCGAAAAATCAGGTAACGAAAACTGAATTCCACACCATCGAGCGGGCCGGCCACGGCGTCCACATTGATCGGCGCATCGACGCCACCGAGCTCTTTCCAGTTGCTGATTTTTGCATAATAGATATCGTGCAGTTGCTTCAGACTGAGGTTGCCGACCGGATTTTTCGGTGACGTGATCACCACCACCGCGTCCCACGCGATTGGATAAAACGTCATGCCGGTTTCTTCGCTGCGCTTATCCGAGGCGGGACGCGCCGTGCCGGCAATATCCGCGGCGCCACTCGACACCGCATCAATGCCGGAAATGGTGCTGAAAGGTTGCAGCTCGATGTGGCCTTTTTTCTGCTTCTCGAACTCCTTGGCAATATCCGCAACGAACGCACGCGACGTCGCGAGATCACCGCGCCAGATGATGCTCGGCAGCGCGACTACCGGCGCCGCCGGTGCTTTTTTCGCTTTCGCCGGAGCCACCGCGGCAGCAGCCGGTTTGGCCGGCGCGGTCGCGGCGGGAGGCTTGTCAGCCGCGCCGGCGCTGAACGTGGCGCTCAGCAGCAGCAGAAACGTCGCCGTCCATCGGGTATATCGAAATGCAATCACAGGTCACTTCCAGAAATAAAATCGTCAACCCGTGATTATCGCGATTACGCCCGGCCAACGCGAGCTTTGTGAGCTGCCATCTCGAATTTCCGGCGTACCTACTGCAAAGGTACGAGGAACGAGTTGTTGCCGCGAACCACCGAAAGCAATAGTTGGCGCACACGTTTTGTGCCTAGCCGCTCGAGCTCGCGCACGCTGCCGATCTCGACCTGATTCACCGCGAACACGATATCGCCATTCTTCAAACCACTGGCTGCGGCGCGACTGCCCGGCACCACTCGCGTGATGCTGATTCCGCTTAGACCGGCGCTGTGCTGGCGCTCGCCGAGATCGGCGAACTCGGCGCCATCCAGCCGCGGATCGAGCTTGGCGCCGCTGCTGGTGGCGAGTTGCTCGGTGGCCGTGCGTACGCTCACCTCGATCGGTTTGCCATCACGCAACAGCTTGAGCTGGATCGCACTGCCGACCGGCAACAGACCTTCGGCATTGTGCAATTCCTGCTCGGTCGCGACCGGTTTGCCGTTGACCGCAGTGATCACGTCACCGGGCTTGAGTCCGGCGCTGGCGGACGGTGAGTCGTTCTGCACACGCGTCACCACCACACCCTGGCTCGGTTCGATTTCGAGCATGCGCGCGATCTCGGGCGTGAGATCCTGTGCTTCGATGCCAAGCGTGCCGCGCTTCACCGAACCGCTGCTAATGAGCTGGCGCATCACATCGCCGGCGAGATTGGCTGGGATCGCAAAGCCGATGCCGGCACTCGCGCCGGATGGCGAGACGATTTGCGAATTGATGCCGACCAGCTCGCCGCGCAGATTCACCAGCGCACCGCCGGAATTCCCGGGATTGATCGAAGCATCGGTCTGGATGAAACTCTGATAACCCATGCCGCGCAAACCGCTGCGACCGAGCGCGCTGACGATGCCCGAAGTGACAGTCTGGCCGAGTCCGAACGGATTGCCGACTGCCACGACAAAATCGCCGACCTGCAATTTGTTGGTATCGGCCAGCACCAGTGCGCTGAGATTTTCCGCCGGCATCTGGATTACCGCGACATCAGTATCCGGATCGCTGCCGACCAGCTTGGCCTTGAGCGTGCGGCCGTCGTGCAGGGTGACGGCGATGTCGTCCGCACCGTCGATCACATGATTATTGGTGAGCACGTAACCTTTGGCCGCATCGATGATCACACCCGAACCCAGTGATTGTTCAATACGTTCGCGCGGCGCGTTCTGCAAGCCGAAAAACTGACGGAAAAACGGATCTTCGGCCATCGGGTTGCGCACGCGCACGCGGGTTTTCGAATTGATGTTGACTACGGCCGGCGTGACGTGTTCGAGCATCGGCGCGAGCGATGGCAGCGGCTGACCATCGACCGCAATCGGCAATACACCGGCGTATGCCTGCGGCGCTAGCGCGAGCGCGGCATACAGGCCAAGGACAACAAAAGAAATCTCGCGCGTCACGCGCCATAACGATAGATTCGACATGGATACTCCTGAAAAACTGAGGTGGATTGGTCAGACCACAGATAGCGCTTGGGGTTTCCTTTCGCAAGCGCCGCTGTACACCGGCAAATGTTGACGCCATTGGCTATTGGCATCGTTGTTTTTTCAGGAGCGGTTTTCAAGTTGTTGAAAAAAAATGGCGAATAAAACCTTTGACATCTGTCGGTCACAGGTTTACGTTATCGTCTCCGGAACCACAACATCTTGTGGTTTGCATTGGGATATAAACCAACTTGTTGGGTAGCCGGTTTTTTTCACTCGGCACATCCATCTCGGAGCAGAGCCAGTGCCACACCTCGAAAAGCATGCGGACAGCGTCGGTTCACCGGTTTCGCCGGGAGCAACGCTGGCGGCAGCTTTTTGCCGGTAGCGGCAACCTCTGCGCATCACCATGGTCAAAAAACGAGCGGCGGTCTGGAGGGATCGCCACGTTGTTCGAGTCAAGTAATTTGGAGGTCAAACGGAATGAGCACAGTGCGACTTGAGGCGCTGGCGCGAGGCGCTGTGGAAATACCGCTGCAGCCTGCGTCGTACGATATCTGGGACAAGAAATACCGTCTCAAGAACAAGAACGGCGAGCCGGTCGATGTCAGCATCGATGCGACTTACCAACGCGTCGCCAAGGCACTGGCCGACGCCGAACCTACGCCGGACAAACAAACCTACTGGTACGAGCGCTTCTTGTGGGCGCTGCGCCGTGGCGCGATTCCGGCCGGCCGCATCACCTCGAATGCGGGCGCGCTGCAACACAAGCCGGCAACATCCACGATCAATTGCACGGTCTCCGGCACGATCGTCGATTCGATGGATGACATCCTCGAAAAAGTCCACGAGGCCGGACTCACGCTGAAGGCCGGTTGCGGCATCGGTTACGAATTCTCGACCTTGCGCCCGCGCGGCGCGTATGTGTCGGGGGCGGGCGCGTATACGTCCGGGCCGATGTCGTTCATGGATATCTACGACAAGATGTGTTTCACCGTGAGCTCGGCCGGTGGTCGCCGTGGCGCGCAGATGGGCACGTTCGATGTCGCGCATCCCGATGTGAAGGATTTCATCCGCGCCAAACGCGAAGACGGTCGCCTGCGCCAGTTCAACCTGAGCCTGCTGATCACCGATGGTTTCATGCATGCGGTCGAAACCGACGGCGACTGGCCGCTGCTGTTTCCGGTCAATATCAAGGAACAAAACGAGGTCGAACTCGACAATCCCGAACAGGTGATCTGGCGCGAATGGCCGACGCATGAAAACTACGTGTCGCGCGAGGATGGTCTGGTCGCGTGCAAGGTATATGCGCGCATCCGCGCCAAACACCTGTGGGATCTGATCATGGGTTCCACCTACGATTTTGCCGAACCCGGATTTATCCTGATCGACCGCGTCAACGAGATGAACAACAACTGGTGGTGCGAGACGATCCGCGCCACCAACCCGTGCGGCGAACAGCCGTTGCCGCCGTATGGTTCGTGCCTGCTCGGCTCGGTCAATCTGACCACGTTCGTGCGCGATCCATTCGGACCGAAAGCACGTTTCGATTTCGACGAATATCGCGAAGTGGTGCGCGTGTTTACGCGCATGCTCGACAACGTGGTCGAGATCAACGGCCTGCCATTGTCGCAACAACGCGCCGAGATTGAAAACAAACGCCGTCACGGCATGGGGTTTCTCGGCCTCGGCTCGACCATCACCATGCTGAAAATGCGCTACGGTTCGGAAGAAGCCTGTCGTTTCACCGAGGAAATCGCGCGCGACATGGCGATCGCCGGATGGGAAGTCGCGCTCAGTCTGGCCAAGGAAAAGGGTGCCGCGCCGATCCTTACGCAAGAGTTCGAGGTCAGCGCCGAAATGCTGCGCAAGCGACCTGAAATGGTAGGCGACGGTTACAAGCTCGGCGACAAGATCGCCGGTCGTTTGCTGCATGCCAAATACAGCCGTTACATGCAGCGCATCGCCAAGGTTGCACCTGAATTGGTGAACGAATTGGCCGAGACTGGCGCGCGTTTTACGCATCATTCGTCAATCGCGCCGACCGGTACGATCTCGTTGTCGCTGGCGAACAATGCATCGAACGGCATCGAGCCGAGTTTTGCGCATCACTATTCGCGCAACGTGATTCGCGAAGGCAAAAAAAGCAAGGAAAAAGTCGAGGTATTCAGCTACGAGCTGCTAGCCTATCGCGAACTCATCAATGCCGAAGCGATGCCTTACTCCAGCACACC
>JAYVTP010000306.1:0-3724 GCA_043788685.1 Pseudolysobacter sp.
ACGTCCCGTTCCGGTTCAAAATTTAGTCGGCACGGTGCTGCAAAATTCAATCAGCGCGAACACACAGAATTCTTCTTTTGCCATGAATTTGTTTCCAAAGACTGTTCCAGGCATCCCGTTATCGCGTGCGCCTTGCCCAGCATGCGCGTCGCCGACGGCGACGCGCGTATCGATGTTCGTGCTGGCGTTAACCTTGATGTTGTCTTGCGTCGTCAACGCTCAGGCGAAAATTTCCTACGTCATTGTCGGTGGCCAGTCGCTATCGTTTTCGCCGCAGACCATCGACATCGACGCTGGCGACGTGGTGACTTTCCTCAACTTCGGTGGCGTGCACAATGTCGTTGCGGACGATGGATCGTTCCGTTGCGCGTTGGGGTGCGACGACGACGGCCAAGGTGGCAGCGGTGGCGCGTCGGGTCAGCTTTGGTCGGTGTCGATCAACTTTCCAAAAGCCGGCGCGGTCGGTTATTTTTGCGAACTCCATGGCGCGCCTGGAGTCGACATGTTCGGCACCATCAAGGTAAGGGCGGCACCACCGCCACTCGCCAGCGCGGTGTCGATCAGTGGAAAATGGTTTTTCGCACTTCTCGGCGCCGCGTTGATCGTGTGCGCAGCGCCGTGGTTGCGTCGCGCACGCCCCGAGCGGAAGATTTCTGCGCGCGACTAGCCGAGAAACTTCATGTAGCCGCTGGCCGGGTTGTAGTGCGTCGACGCCGAGAAATGGCTCAGGTTCGGGAAAATCATGCTGATGTCGCTGGCACTCAGCCCGAACCAGTTCGCCAGCGTTGCCGAGTACTGATCCACCGACGTGGTCGGAATCAGCCGGCCGTTGCCATCGCCCGGATCGTTCTTGTTCGGTGATGGGGTGCCATAGCTTGGCGGCGTTGGATTGGTGAGACTGGGCATTACCACACCAAAGTTGGGGGCGGCACTAAAGCCGCAACCGTTGCCATAGAACTGGCCTCCCTGCACCGCGCCGCCGATGACAAAATGGTGCGAGCCCCAGCCGTGATCGGTACCGTTGTTATTGGTCGTCATCGAGCGGCCGAAGTCCGACGCTGTGAATGCCGTTGCCACATTCGCGAGGGTCTGGCCTGCGCCGATGTTGATACTGTTGAGAGCCAGATAAAACGCCGAAAGCGCGCGCGACAGCACCGGCAGTAGCACCTGATCGTGCTGGTTGAGTTCGTCTGAATGCGTGTCGTAACCGCCGGCATTGACGAAAAATACCTGTCGCTTCATGCCGGCATATCCGGGCACATTGTTGTAAGCGGCCCAGATAAGTCGCACCGCGGTCTGCAATTGCGCGTCAAAATTGTAGCCGTCAGAATTTGGGAAGAACGTTGCGAAGTTCGGCGCGCCGGCAGCAGTTAACGCTTGGTTAGTGAGCGCAGCGGTCGCGATGGAATGATTCAAGGTGCCGGCCAGCGTGCGTTCCAATACATGCGCCTGTGTGCCCTGTGCCTGCAATGCATTGAACGCCGCCTGCGGGCCGCCCGGCGCGGGATCGGGCGGAAGCTGGATCGTCTGCGCCTGACTCGCATGCATGATGTAGCCATTGACTGTATCGCCGCGAATGAACGCATCGCTGCCGCTCATCGACGTCATGATCGGAATATTGGGCGTCGCATTCGCGCTGACCAGCAGATCGCACATGCGCCCGCCCCAGCCGGTCGTCGGTGTGTTCGTCGGCGGCGACGACTGCCAGTACGCAGCCTGGTCGGCATGAGAGTAAAGCTGCGGCGGTAGTGTCGGAGTGACGTCGCCCTGCTGCACCGGACCGACTAACGTGCCGACGTTTGACAGAATAGCGAGCGGACTATTGGCCTGGTTAAACAGCGTCGCGAGTTGTGGCATCTGCGCGTGCATAGCGTAGCCGATGTTATCGGCGGAGGTGTTCGTTGCATCATTCAAAGGATGTAGCGCGGCTCGGCTCAGTGATAGTTGCGGTCGCACCCCGCCGGCTCCGTAGAAGCTGTTGTAGTTAACCAGCGTGTACGGAACGATGGTGTTGAATCCATCGTTACCGCCGTAAAGGAATACGCACACCAACGCCTTGTAATCAGAAAAGCTGTACTGGGTGGTCGCTGCCTGCAGCAACTGAATATTACCCAACGCAGAATAGACGCTCGCGCCACCAAGAGCGGCAGAAAGCGTTTGACGGATGAATTTGCGGCGATCAACGTTCATGGTCAGGTCCTTATTTCTGGATCAGGTATTCGGGCGAGGTCTGGATCAGCAGCAGCGCACGCTTGATGCGTTGGAACTTCCAGTCGATGCCGTCGGCCGAACTGATTGGATTCAAAGTATTGAGCAACACGTTGCGCATGAACGGCGACATTTGTCCCGAGAGGAAGCGCTTGTTGTACGCATCCACTAACGGTGTGGCCGGATCGGCGGGGCCGCCGCTCGCGCTGCCCGCGAGTGCGAGATCCTGCATGCGATTCAGCGCCATGTCGCCGATCGGATCGGCTGCGCAGGCATCGGTGAGATCGTTACCGAACGATTTTCCTGCAAGGGTATTGGTCGAGTTGACGACCAGCGAATCGGTTGCGATCTGGAATTCCGGTCCACGCAGGTTGCGCGTGGTCATTTCGCCGGATGGGATGAAACTCGGCTTGAAGAAATTGAATACGGTGTCTGCATTGAGTACCGCCTGGCCGACGCCGCTACCGTAGGTCACGTCGCTAGTGCCAAACGCCGAAGAATAACCCGCATACCGGTAGGGCTGGTTTGCGTAGTGATACGTCACCGTGCCGGAAACGAAATCCTGTCCACAGTGATGCAAAGCGCCTGTGCCGCGCCAGAAATGCGTCATGCGTAGCAATGGCTCGCGCAGCTTGCCGAACGAGTCCGGCACTTGGAATTGGCCGACGCGTGCTTCCGGATCGAGCAGGATTGCTTGCACGACTGCTTTGAGATCGCCGCGCACGCCGGAACCATTGTTGTTGAACACGTTCGTGACGTGCTGCACGTAGGCCGGACTCGGGTTGCTGGTGACGAGGCGCTGGATCAGCTGCTTGCCGATGAACGGAGCGACGTTGGGATGATTGAAAATGTTGTCGAGCGCGAATGCGAGATCGCCCGCCGGCGTGCCGCCTGCCACCAACACGCCGCCGTTGACCGCGCCCGGATACGACAATAACTGCTTGCTGGCAATGTCGTTCGTCAGATCGATGCCGTTGTCGTGGAACGCGGGAAACGCCACCATCGGCGTGATGAAGTCGCCGGGTTGGTAGCCGCAGTTCAGATAGTTGTTCGACTGGCACGACGCCCAATTCCAACCCGTAAACACATGCGCGAACGCGGTAATCACCGGCTGCGTGTAGGTCGGCACGGGTTGTCCGGCCTGTAGTTGCACGCTGCCATCGCCGTTGAGGAAGACTAGGCCAACCGTGAAAAGCTGGTTGATCTCGCGCGCGTAATTCTCATCTGGATGGCGGTTCTTCGAGAGATCGGCGCGCGGATTGCTGACCATGTTCAGATACACGCCCATGTCCGCGCTAAGCGTGACCTGGTTGAGTAGTGTGCGGAAATTGCCGAAGGCGTTGTTGCTCAAAATGTCGTAGTAGTACGCCATGCCGTCGGGGTGCTGATTGATCAACGTATTCTGATCGGAGATGACGAGGATTTCGCTGAGCGCGAATGCGACGCGTTGGCGCAATTGGTCCGTGTGATTCTTGGCCGCATTGCCGGGAAATTGCGGATCCGGACCGCCCAACGC
>JAYVTP010000307.1:0-2580 GCA_043788685.1 Pseudolysobacter sp.
CAAAACAAGTCTGAAAAGGCGTACCGACGCCACGTTTTTATGGCGCGGTATTAGTGCGACGCATATTGACCAACTGTAGCGCCATGCGCGCTGCAGCGATCAGGCTGGAAGGATCGGCCTTGCCCTGGCCGGCGATGTCCAGCGCGGTGCCGTGATCGACCGAGGTGCGAATAAACGGCAGTCCGAGGGTGATGTTGACCGCCTCGCCAAAACCCTGCGCCTTGAGCACCGGCAAACCCTGATCGTGATACATCGCCAGCACCGCATCGCAAAGTGCGAGCTGCTCCGGCACAAACGCAGTATCGGCGGGTAGCGGCCCGATCAATTGCATGCCTTGCGCGCGCAAGATTTCCATGACCGGAATAATCGTGTCGATTTCCTCGCGACCGAGATAACCACCTTCGCCAGCGTGTGGGTTCAGGCCGAGCACGGCGATGCGCGGAACGGCGATGCCAAACTTCTCGCGCAGATCACGATCGAGGATAGACAAGGTCGCAATCAGGCCTTGTCGCGTAATCGCGTCCGGCACGTTGCGCAATGAAAGATGCGTGGTCGCCAGCGCGACGCGCAGGGTCGGTGTGGCCAGCAGCATCACCACATCGACGCCCGCGCGCGTGGCGAAAAATTCGGTGTGTCCGATAAAAGGAATTCCAGCGCTATTGATGACACTTTTGTGCACCGGCCCGGTAATCAGCGCATCGAATTCGGCGTTGCGGCAACCGTCTGCAGCGCGCGCCAACGTGTCGATGACATAAGCTGCGTTTGCCGCATCGAGTCGTGCCGCATGGCTGGCGCGGCGCAGCGGAATATCGATGCAGCGCAGGCTGCCGCGCGCGCGTTGCTGCACGTATTCCGTGGCGATATACGGCGCGATGTCTAGCGTTAGTCCGCTCGCACGCGCCGCTGCGCGCAACAAATCCGGATCGGCGATGGCGATGAGGTCGGCAGGCAAATCGCTGTGTGCGAGCGCCGCCAGCAGTTCAGGACCGACACCGGCGGGTTCGCCCGGCGTGATCGCCAGGCGCGGCAAACGCTGCGGGAGATTGAGTAAACTTGGTGCGGGCATGATAGGTCGATTTCCGAGGCACTTTGTCAGCACTTTTTAACCAGAGCGTGCTCGGAAAACTTTGATCGATCAAGTCAGCGCGCGACCCGAAAGCTCGTCCGCGCGCTCGATCCGGATATCTATTATTTCGCCGACTCTGCTGCCGCGGGCGCGTTGGGTTTGGCAGCGCCTGGCAGACGGATATCGACAAACGATTCGGCACGCAACTGGCGCAGGAAAGTTTCGTATTCGTCCTCGGCCTTGCGATTGCGCAAGGTATCACGCGCTTGCTCGCGCGCCATGTCACTGGTGCGATCTGTGCTGCGCTCGCCGAGGCGTTGCAGGATGTGCCAGCCCAGATCGGTCTGAAACGGTTCGGAGATCTGGTCGTTTTTCAGTGTGACAATGACTTTTCCCACCACCGGGCCGTATTGGTCGGTCTGGAACCAGCCCATTTCACCGCCTTGATTGGCCGAGCTGCCGTCCTGTGACACTTCCTTCGCGACCTTGCCGAAATCTTCGCCGTCGATGATGCGCTTGCGCGCAGCACGCGCCATTTTCTGCGCTTCGTCACTGGTGATTACTTCGGACGTCTTGATCATGATGTGGCGTGCATGATATTCGGCGACGACCTGCTTGCCCTGCTCGCGTTTGTCGACGAGCTTGAGAATGTGGAAGCCACTGGGGCCGCGCACCGGTCGCGTAATTTCGCCGGGGCTCAGGTTCTGCACCAGATCGACGAACGCTTCCGGGACTTCGTCGTGACGACGCCAGCCGAGATCGCCGCCTTCAATCGCGTTTTGTCCATCCGAATAGCGGATCGCCGCCGCTGAAAAATCCATGCCGCTGTCGATTTCCTTGCGCACCTTTTCGGCCTTGTCGCGCGCGATCTGTACCGCTTCCGGGCTCGCACCGTCCGGCACTGAAATCAGGATGTTGGCAATATGCAGCTCGCCCTTGTGACCGCCGCCGCCGGCGATGAGCGTATCCACTTCGGCGTCGGTCACGTTGACGCGGCTCTGCACGATGCGTTGTTGCAGCTTTTGCACCATCAATTGCTCGCGCAAAGTTTTGCGGAATTCGTCGAAACTCAAACCTTGCGCTTCGAGCGACGAGCGCATCTGCGCGAGCGTGGCCTTGTTGCTGTCGGCGACGCGTTGCATGGCCTGTTCGGTTTCTGCGTCGGATACGCGAATGCCGGTCGTGCTGGCGCGTTGCACTTGCAGACGCAGCATCACCAGACGCTCCAGCACCTGGGTTTCGAGCACATCGCGCGGTGGCAGTTTTTGCGGATTGTTGGCGTATTGCGCGAGCACGTTGGCGATGGCTGAATCCAGATCGCTTCTGAGAATCACGTCATCTTCGACCACGGCCGCAATGCGATCCAGCGGCTCGGTAGCAAGAACCTGCGCATGCAGCACAGGACTCGTGCCGATGCAGGCAAGAGCAAACATGAACGGTGCGAAAAAGCGTTGCATCGGACGGACAGCGTTGCTGAAAATCATGCGAGTTGGAACCTGTTCAAGATCTTTCGG
>JAYVTP010000308.1:0-2958 GCA_043788685.1 Pseudolysobacter sp.
CAGAAAGGCGGTTAAAGCCGATATTTCAGTGAACCTCATCAGTCGACTGAGGGCTGTATGATTCTTCAATCCGATTCGGCGGATCGGTTCAAATCCAGCGGTTGCAATCCAGCACGGTCGTCTCGGCGTTCAGGCCGGTGGCATCGTGTTCGATTCGGATCCGGCCAATGAATGGGAAGAGACGATCAACAAGGGACGCGCGCTGTTTCGCGCGGTGGCGCAGGCGGCGGGCGGACTCTGAGATCAATGAGGCGCCGCTTCTCACTGCGTCGAGCAAGGTTCGGCGATTTTTCCAGTGGTCGATCGCAATCAGGAATATCTGTGCACAATTCTCCTTGGTTACTCGAAGCCACTGGCAAAGATGTCGTCCAGGGTTGCGACGAAAATATCGCCCGCGTTGTTGGTGTCGCCATCGACCAGGTTGGTCGCATAGGAGGTGAATACCACATGCCCGCCGGCACCGATCAGCGGATTGCCGCTATTGTCGTTCGCCGGCTCGCCGGTATCGGCGCGCTGGCTGATGCGCCAGGTATGCAGGGTGGTGAAATCGTGCAGGAATACATCGCCAAAGGCGTCCGTGTCGCCCGGTACGACATTCTTGGCTTGCGTCCACGCGATGGCGTATCGCCCGCTGTTGCTTACGCTTGAATTCTGGCCATCGCCGCCCGCGCTGCCATCGTCATTGAGGCGAAAAAGGCGAGTGACGCCAAGCGCAAGATCGCGCACGAACAGGTGGTCGAGCGGTTGCTGTCCAGCTGCAAGATCGGTGCACAATGAATCGAACGCGGCAAAGCGGCCATTGCTCGACAGGTTGTAGGCCTGCGATTCTCCGGCCTGATCCGGGCATATTCCCGACGTCGAAAAGTTGGGCGTCAGCGATGTCGTGATGCCAAGCTGCATGTCGCGCACGTACAGGTGCGGAAAGTGGTACGGGTTGGAGCCGGCGATAATGTCGCTGGCCTGGGAGTTGAACAACACGAAGCGGCCGTCTGCGGAAATCGAGCCACCGTTGCAGCTGGCGTCGGCCGCCACGCCGGCAGGATTGACATCGACCAGCTCGGTCGTGTTCGCGACCACATCGCGTCGAAACACATGGTCCTGCACACCACCGGTGACGTTCGCTGTCAATTTGGCGCTGCTGATGAACACGACATAGCGGCCATCGCCGGAAATCCAGCTCGCCACGCTATCATCCAAGTTGACCCGACCGCCACCGGCCGTATCCGGCCCGTCGCCGGCCACGCTCACGCGCACGGTCGTACCGAGGATGTGATCGCGCAAAAACACGTCGCTGGTTGCGTTGGTATCGCCCACCACCAGATTGCTGGCCGACGATTGAAATCCGACGTAACGCCCGTCGCCACTGATGGCGGGATTGGAGCTTATGCCGTTCTGCACCGCGCCGCCGATACCGACACTGATGAGTTGCGTCGTCCTGGCGGTGCGATCGCGCAGGTACACCATGTTAGCGTAACCTGACGCCGGCCCATTGTCGAACGCAACATATCGCGCATCGGCCGAAATCGCCGCGCGCAGACTGTCGTGCGGCAGTTGCATGCCGTCAGGGCCGATGCTGACGCGTTCCAGCGCAATGACAGGACCCACCGCGGAAGCGGCCGGCGCAACCACCAGCGCTGTGAGTATCCCGATCAGGGCAATGCCGCGAGAAAAAGCGGCTATCGTTGAATGCAGTTGTGAGATAGCCATTTTGAAACCTCCGCAAAGTCAGATCGCCCAGGACTGGGCGACCACTCAACTAGTCGCTCACTCAAAACCGTACTTGAAAATCACATCGCTGACCGCGCCGTACTCAAAGGCGCCGACATCGCAAGAACCAAAATTACGCGGAAAACCGCGTTGGTCGGTCTGGATCGGTTGCGAGTTTTGGTCGAGGCAAAGCCCTGTATCGAACCGGCCAGCCGAATTGATGGCATTGCTTCCGCTGAGCAAGGCAACGGTCTGAGTCGGGCCGCCGTTGTCGTGCAGGGCGCCCAGATAGTCGATCGAATTGATAAAATCCCAAGTGCCAAAAACGCCATAAACGGTGCAACTGCCCGTCGTTCCCGGGCTCGATCCGATCAGGCTGAAATCATATAGGGGCATATTCAGGGTGCCGCTGCCGTCACAGTCGCTGTAAACGGGCTGCGTATTGCCGACGTAATTGCCGGCCAGCAAGCTGTTACTGACATTCAAGGCGCTGCCGCTGCCGACGAAGAAAATTCCGCCTCCGCTACCGGTTCTATTGTTGTCGTGGTCGGCGTCGTTATAAACGATCGTGGCGTTGTAAAAAGTGCTGCTGCTTCCCGAACCGTCGCTTGCCACACCGCCGCCACTGGTGGTTGCATGGTTGCCGGCAATCGTGCTGTTGAAAATGATCATTGTGCCGCCGCCCGCGTTGAGCAGGCCGCCGCCATTGTCTGCGCTGTTGGATGCGACCGTGCTCGCGACCGCGGTTAGGCTGGCGCCCGATCTGTTGTAGACGCCGCCGCCGCTACTACCAGTATTGCCGACAATCGATGAAAACCGAACCGTCAGGTTTCCGCGATTGTCTATCCCGCCACCGACCAAAGCGTGGGCATTTCCGCTCACCAAGACATGGTCGAGCGTCAATGTGCCTGCGTTTTCGATTCCAGCGCCCCAGGTCCATGAACCATTGCGAATCGTGACCTCGCGGATCGTCGCCGCTCGCGCGACGCCGACACTGAAAACGCGATTGTCACCATTGCCATCAATGATCGTCGTTGACGCCCCAGCGCCCACGATGGTGATCGCAGGACTTCCGCTGGCGGGCGTCGCCAGAGTGAGTTCGCTGAGGTCGTCACCTCCGTAAAACACCGAGGGAGTGGTAAGCGTGTACGTGCCGGCCGGCACAACGATCGTGACATCGGTGCTGGTCACGTAATTGGCCTGCATGATCGCGGCGCGCAGCGAACAGGTTCCGGCGCTGGTCTGGCAAAC
>JAYVTP010000309.1:0-2174 GCA_043788685.1 Pseudolysobacter sp.
TTTGTCACGGGCCATTCCGGCGCGGGCAAAAGTACGCTGCTGAAATTGGTGGCGTTGATCGAACGGCCAACGCGCGGCAGCGTTGCGCTGGCCGGACAGAATCTCAATCAAACGCGTCGTCGTGGCATTCCGCGCGTGCGTCGCGGCATCGGCATGGTGTTCCAGGATCATCGCCTGTTGATGGATCGCAGCGTGTTCGAGAACGTCGCGATGCCGCTGTTGATCGCCGGGTTGCCGCGCGAGGAAACCGCCAAGCGTGTGCGTGCGGCGCTGGATAAAGTCGGCTTGCTCGAATGCGAAAAAGCCGCACCGATCACCTTGTCCGGCGGCGAGCAACAACGTGTCGGCATTGCGCGCGCGATCGTCGCCAAACCGCCGTTGCTGATCGCCGATGAGCCGACCGGAAACCTCGACCCGAAACTCTCGACCGAGATCATGGAATTGTTCGCCGAGTTTCAACAAGTCGGCGCGACCGTGCTGGTGGCGACGCACGATCTGCATTTGATCCGGCGCATGGGCAAGCGTGTGCTGGTGCTCGATCATGGTCGATTGATCGACGATTTTCGTCCACCCGTGGTTGGCGCATGAATACGCGCAAGCCGACTGTGCCGCGCGTAAAACCGGTGCCGGTCGCGCGTGGCGCCAGTCGCAGTTCAACACGGTCACGACTCAACCTTCGCGCGTGGCGCGAACATCATGCCTACAGTTTTTTTTCCAGCCTCGGTCGCATCGCTGCACGCCCGGGAGCGACTGCACTCACGGTGCTGGTGATGGGCTTGGCGTTGGCGTTGCCGCTACTGCTTTTTCTGCTGTTGCAGAATGCGCAGGGACTCAGCACGGGCTGGCAGGAAGCGCGCGAAATCACGGTATTTCTGAAACCCGAAATCGAAGCGGCGGCGGCGGCGCAGTTTGCCGAAAGTTTGCGCGCGCGCAGCGATGTAACGATCGTCAAGATTCGCACGCCGGAAGAAGGGCTGGCCGAATTCCGCAGCCAGTCCGGATTTTCCGATGCACTCAAAGTGCTGCAGGCCAACCCGTTGCCGACTGTGCTGGTGGTGACCGCGCGCGAAAATCCGCGCAACAACGGCAATACCACGCCCGCGCTGGTCGGCCAGCTCAAATCAGATTTGAAAGTGGATCTGGTGCAGTACGACGCGGCGTGGCGACAGCGTCTCGGCGCTATCCTCACGCTCGGCGAAAGAGTGGTGCAAGTGCTGGCAGGATTGCTCGCGCTCGGCACCTTGCTCGTGGTCGGTAATACCGTGCGGCTGGACATTCAAAGTCGTGCCGCCGAAATCGGCACGTTGCAATTATTGGGCGCCAGCAAGGGTTTTGTGCGCCGACCGTTTCTGTATATTGGACTCTGGTACGGATTGCTGAGCGGCTTTGTCGCGCTACTGCTGGTGCTGGCGGTGCAACTGGCGTTGGGCGATGCGCTCGCGCGACTGCTCAGCAGTTACGATAATCGTTTTGCGTTCAGCGCACTCGGCTGGCTCGCGGCGTTGCTGATGCTGGTCGTGAGCGCCGCACTTGGTTGGTTTGGCGCCTGGCTCGTGGCCAGCCGTCATCTCGCTTTGGGTCAACCCGCTTAGAACCTGTTCAATATCTTACTGCGCGACCCTGATCGAGGCTCATGCGCTGCTCGAAATTCTCACATACAAAAAGTATGCTCCGCTTTCTCCGCTGCTCTTCACCTCGCTGAGGGCCGCTCGCTACAGATATTGAACAGGTTCTTAGGCAAGCATGTCGACAGCCACGCTCAATTCCAGCTACCTCACTGCGACCGCACCGCGGGTGATGGTGGTGGATGGCTCCAAGGTGGTACGCACCCTGATCCAGCAAATGCTGGTGGCGCAGATGCCGGGCGTGGTCGTGGTTACGTGCGCCAGCGGTGCCGAGGCACAACAGCAAATTGCGCAAAGTGCAGTCGATCTCGTGACCATGTCGTTGCGTCTGCCCGATATGGATGGTCTGGTTCTCGCCCATCATCTGCGCCATGAAGCCGGGTTGGCTTACATTCCGATCGTGATCGTTTCCGGCGATGTGCAGGAGCGGCTGGAGCGCCGCGAGTTTTCCGACGACGTCACCGATTATTTCGACAAATCCCTCGGTTTTCAGGCGCTGACCGAATTTATTCGCGGGTACGTGCAGCCAAAAACCAAGGTCTCCGGCGA
>JAYVTP010000310.1:0-13745 GCA_043788685.1 Pseudolysobacter sp.
GGTGTCGGCGCGATTGCCGTATTGCTGATCAACGGTTTGCTGATCGGCGGCGTCGCGGGACACCTCACCGCGATCGGTTACGGCGAGCCGTTCTGGCGATTTGTAGTCGGTCATTCCGCGCCGGAATTATTATCGATCGTGATCGCCGGTGGCGCCGGTTTGCAAATCGGCTTGGCCTTGATTGCGCCGGGCCGACGCACGCGTTCGCGCGCGCTGGTCGAGGCGGGCGTGATCGGCGGCAAACTCGTGCTTGGCGTATTTGCGATGCTGGTATTCGCCGCATTCGTCGAAGCGTTCTGGTCGTCGATCATCTGGATGCCGAACGTTATCAAATACAGCGTCGGCGGCGCACTCTGGCTGGCGATTCCGCTGTGGTTATGGCGTGGCGGTCGCGGTCGAGCGCCGAGAAATATCGCGCCCATCAGCGCCGATAACGTCGACCGATCCTGAGCCATGCAACTCGCCGGACTGACCATCGTATTGCGCCCGCGCTCATCGTGGGAAGCGATCGATCTTGGCATCGCGCTGGTGCGCCAGCACGCCTCACGCATCTGGACGGTGTGGATTCTGCTGACGCTGCCAATAGCGATCGTATTCGGCGCGGTCGGAGTTCTGAGCGGCGAACCGTGGATCAGCGCGGTGTTGCTGTGGTGGCTCAAGCCGCTGTTCGATCGCATCCCGTTGTTTGTGTTGTCGCGCGCCGTTTTCGGTGCGCCGCCGACGCTGCGCGAAACCCTGTGCGCGCAATGGCAATGGGGGTTGCGTGGCATCTGGCCGTGGCTGTTCTGGCGGCGTTTTCATCCGAGTCGCGCGATGCTGCTGCCGGTCGATTTGCTGGAGAATTTGCGTGGGCCAGCGCGCGCGGCGCGCAGCCGCGTGTTGCTGCGTGCGGTCGGCTCGCCGAGCGTGTTGCTAACCCTGATCTGCATGAATATCGAAATCATGTTGAGTATGTCGATCATCGTGCTCGGACTGATGTTTGTGCCGATCGAATTTTTTTCCGAATCGACTCGCGCCATGTGGGGCAATCTCATCACGCAGCCGCCATTGTGGGCGCAATGCCTCAGCATTTTTATCACCTGGCTGGCGATGAGTCTGATCGAACCATTTTATGTCGGCGCCGGTTTTGGTTTGTATCTCAATCGTCGCACCCAACTCGAAGCCTGGGACATAGAACTCGCATTCCGCCGTATCGCCGGTCGTCTCGCGCAAGCGTTGAGTCTGCTGGTGTTTGTGCTGTCGCTGACGCCGGCCGGATCCGTGCCGACGCTGGCCGCAACGCTGGACGAAATCGACGACGCTCATACGAGCCAGACCGACGGCGTATGTGTCATCGACGCTGATGAAGCGGCCAAACAGATACCGGACGACATTGCCGGTGCGGCCGCGCAAGCCGGCATCAAGGCGCCGCTCAAGCCAGGCCTGAAAGATGTTTTCGGCAGCGAATATCGCAACGACGATGCCGAGTTCAAGGCCGCGATCATTGCGGCCTACAAAGACCCCGACCTCAACCCGAAAACCATCATCTATACGTGGCAACGTCGTCATCCGAGCGACGCTGATGTCGGCGACAAAACGCCGTCGCCGTGGCTGCACGCGATCGGTGGAATCATCGCCTTGCTTGCGCAAAGTGGCCTGTGGATTGTGCTCGCGATCGTATTGTTGCTGATCATTCGTTATCACCGGCGCTGGTTGCCGTGGATCAGCGACAGGTTCGAGCCGAAACGTGCGCCGGAGCATTTGACCGAGCACGACATCGCCATACCCGAATCGCTACCTGACGATATTGCCGCGACCGTGCGCGAACTTTGGCAGCAAGGCCAGCCGCGTGCGGCGCTGGCGTTGTTGTATCGCGGCGCGGTGAGCCGGCTCGCGCTCGATCTCGGCACGGTATTGCCGCCCGGCGCTACCGAATCGGAATGCCTGCGCTATGCGCGGCGTCTGCCGGATCAAACTTACGAAAAACTTTTTATGCGTATCGTGTATTGCTGGCAAGCGGCAGCGTATGCGCAACGCCTTCCGAGCGGCGCCGAGGTGGAATTGTTGCTCAGCGAGTGGAACCAGCCGTCGAGTGCCATCGCATGAATCCTCGCGGCGTGCTGATTGGATTTATCGTCGCGCTCGTAATCGCAGCGTTGATCGGCTGGTGGCTTTATACCTTCGAAGGTGTGCCGCAGGAAATCAATTTGCCGATGCGTGGAGAGGCGAGTTACAACCCGCTTTTCGCGCTGAAAAAAACCTTGCAGACGCAACACATTGATGTGACTACGCATGGCGGTTTAAACGTCGCGGCGCTGCATCTGCAGCCCGGTGATGTGCTGGTGCTGGACGCCGACATACGCACGCTGAGCGAGAATCAGGTCGACGACTTGTGGGCTTGGGTCGTCGATGGCGGCCATCTGTTGTTTACCTTGCCGCCAGCCAGTGAGGGCCGCGCCGGCGAACTACTCGAATCACTCGATTTGCAGGTGAAAAAGCATTCGAGCTGCCTGAGCTTGCGCGAGATCAGCACAAACGCCGACGCGCCGGATAAAAAAGCCGAAAGTAAATCCGGCATAAACGATCATGAATCCGATGCCGATTCCACTAATAAATTCGACAGCAAAACCGGCAAGGAACAATTTTGTTCGTCGTTCCGTTTTCAGGTTGAAGCAAAACACGTATCCGAATTTTCATGGTTGTGGGGCAGCGAAAAAAACGGCTATATCTTCGGTCGGCATAGCCGCGGCAAGGGCGATTGGCTGGTTGCCGCGAGCCTCGATTTTCTGACCAATCGCCGCCTCAACGAAAGCGATAACGCAACCCTTGCCTGGCAGGTGCTCGCGCCCGCACTCGGCAAGGGCAAAGTGCATCTGATTTATGCCGCCGATGTGCCCCCGTGGTACGTGCTGATGGTGGTGCAGGGCTGGCCGATTTTGTTACCGCTGTTGTTCGCGTTGCTGGCCTGGTTGTGGGCGCGCAGTCAGCGTTTCGGACCGCTGCTGTTGCCCGCAATCGCGCATCGGCGCGCGCTGCTCGAACATGTGCAGGCAGCGGGCGATTTTGCGATCAGTCGCGGTCGCGGGCCGGCGCTGTACCAAGCCGCACGCCGCGCGTTTCTCGAACGTCTGCGCCGTCGCGATCCCGCCCTTGCAGCGTTGCGCGGCGAAGCCATGCAACAAGCGCTTGCGACGCAATATGGATTTTCTGCGAGCGATCTTCAGCAAGCGCTGAATCCCACGGATCTGAATCGTCCTATGCAATTTTTCACCACGATAAAAACCCTGCTGTCATTGAGATCAAAATTATGAGCCAAGACTCGTCATCCAGCGCCGCTCCGGTCCAGCCGATCACCGGCACCGCACTGTTCGAACGGATTCATGCCATCCGCACGCAGATCGCACACGCGTTTGTCGGCCAGGGCGAGGTGCTCGATCAATTGCTGATCGCCTTGTTCGCCGATGGTCACGTGTTGCTCGAAGGTGTGCCTGGGCTCGGCAAAACCTTGCTCGTGCGCGCGCTCGCCACCGCACTCGAATGCCACTTCGCGCGCGTGCAATTCACGCCGGATTTGATGCCGAGCGATGTCAGCGGCCACGCGTTTTACGATCCGAAAACCGAAAGTTTCAAGATGCGCCGCGGCCCGGTGTTCACCAATCTTCTGCTCGCCGATGAAATCAACCGCGCGCCGGCAAAAACGCAGGCGGCCTTGCTCGAAGTGATGCAGGAACGCCAGGTCACGATCGAGTCGCGCAGCTTTCCGCTGGCGCCGCCGTTTCTCACCGTTGCCACGCAAAATCCGATCGAGCAGGAAGGTACGTATCCGTTGCCGGAAGCGCAGCTCGATCGTTTTCTGCTGAAGATACTCATGAATTATCCGACCCACGCCGACGAAGTGCGCATGGTCACCGATGTCAGCCTCGGGCGTGCCGCGAGCGACTTCGATTTGTCGCGGGTACAAGCCGTCGCCAAACCCGCCGATATCGTCGCGATGCAGCTCGGCACGGCGCTCGTGAGTATCGATGATGTCGTGCTCGATTATGCCGTGCGCATCACACGCGCCACGCGCGAATGGCCGGGCATCGCTATGGGGGCAGGTCCGCGCGGTAGTCTCGCGCTGGTGCGCGCAGCACGTGCGCAGGCGGCGCTGGAGAATCGCGATTTCGTCACACCCGATGATCTGCGCAGCATCGCCAAAGCGGCGCTGCGCCATCGCCTCAGCTTGGCGCCGGAGATGCAGATCGAAGGTCGGCGGGTCGATGATGTCCTCGATGCGTTGCTGCTGAAAGTCGACGCGCCGCGTCGATGAAAGCACGTCGATGAAACTGAACCGATGAGACCCGCACCGGCCCTCGTTGCGGCCTGCATCGTGTGTGCGCTGATCGGGGCACTCGTGGTTTTTGATATCGCGCCGTTCGCCGCATTTTTCAGCGTAGGCGCTGTATTGCTGCTGGTCGCCGCGGTCGATGCTTTGCGCTTGCGTGGTCTGATTACGCCGTGGCTTGAGCGCGATTTGCCACCGGTGGTGGCGGTTGGTATCGAGCGTGTGGTGACCTTGCGCTTGCGTCATCAAGGCAGCAGTTCACTGTCGATCGAAGTGCACGATCTGCATCCGGGCGATTGGCCGGTGTTCGGTATGCCACGCGCTGTGATGTTGCCGGTGGATCGCGAGCTCGAGGTTCCGTATCGCATCACACCGACCGAGCGCGGAACGTTCCACTTCGACGGTTGTGCATTGCGGCTGAGTTCGCCGCTGCGCCTGTGGCGACAACGACGCACGGTTCCGATTCCACAATCGTTGCGCGTTTATCCGAACTTTGCACCGCTCGCGAAACTCGCGCTGATCGGTGCCGAGCAGGCGTCGCGCGTGGTCGGTGCACACTTGCATCGACGCCGTGGCGAGGGCACCGAGTTCCAGCAGTTGCGCGAATACCGCACCGGCGATTCGCTGCGCCAGATCGATTGGAAAGCGAGCCAGCGCGCGCGCAAATTGATCTCGCGTGACTATCAGGACGAACGCAATCAGCAGGTCATGTTGCTGCTCGATACCGGTCGACGTTTGCTGGCGCGCGACGGCACGCTGACGCATTTCGATCATGTGCTGAACGCGTCGCTGATGCTCGCCTACATGGCGTTGCGTCAGGGCGATGCAGTCGGCCTGCTCGCCAGCGGTGGTGCATCACGCTACATGGCGCCGCGCCGCGGTCTGGGTGCGATCGATGTTTTGCTCGATACGCTGTTCGATCTCGATGCGCAGCCGGTCGCCACCGATTATCTCGAAGCCGCGACCCAGCTCAGCGTGCGCCAGTCGCGGCGCTCGCTGGTGGTGCTGATCACGAATGTGCGCGATGAAGATATCGATGATCTGCTCGCTGCCGTGCGCCAGATGCAGCGGCGGCATCTGGTCTGCGTCGCGAGTCTGCGCGAACATGTGCTCGATCAAGTAGTAAACGCGGATGTACAGGATTTTTCGCAGGCCGTGACCGCAGCGGCGATGGCGCAGTACATCGAGCAACGCACACGTGCACACCAGCTGTTGCGCGCGCAGGGCATCGATGTGCTGGACGTGAGTTGCGCGGAACTTCCGGCGGCACTCGTGCAACATTATCTTTCGATCAAACGCTCCGCGCGGCTTTGATCGGCGACAACGACGCAGCACTTCAAGACAACCCAATGGAGAGAGTCATGGCACAGAACTGGTTTTACGCCGACAAACAGAATCAGCAACAAGGCCCGGTCGATGAGTCCGCTTTGGTCGCGGCGTATCAACGCGGCGAGATCTTGATCAGCACTTTGGTATGGCGCGAAGGTTTGCCGAACTGGATTCCGTTTTCCAGCGTGGCGGCAGGTCTCGGCATCGCCTTGCCGAGCGCACCACCGTCATTGCCGCGCACGGGCAAAGTGCAAATCGTGAAGTCCGGCAAGAGCGGCAGCTCGACAGTGGTCGTCATCATCGTCGTGGTTTTCGGATTGATCGCCATGCTGGGCATTCTTGCCGCGATTGCCGTTCCGGCGTATCAGGACTATACGATCCGCGCGCGCGTGATGAATGCCTACATGCAAGGGGTCGCGCTCAAAAGCGATGTCGCCGAATTCTACACACGCGAAAAACGCTGTCCGACCAATGGCGAAGACACGTTCAAGAAAGCCGATGAATACGTCACGCAATACGTTTCGGGGATCCAGTTCGGTGCGCTCAAGAGTAGCGGCAGTTGCGCGATCCAGGTGTCATTGAAAGGCCTCGGTTCGCCCCAAACCGAAGGCGCGGTGCTGCAATTCGCATTGGCCGCAGAAGGCACATGGAGCGAAAGCAGCAGTTCGTTGGCACCGAGATATTTGCCGATGTCGATGCGGAAATAATGTTGCATTCTCTTCACCGTCCAGCATGCTGCTGAGCTAATTTTGTTGAACTCATGGTTTCACGGCAGTCAACGCGTTGCGCGCCCGCGCAAGCGGCTGTGAGTCGTCGAACGAAACCTGATCGCCGACGAGTTTGATGCCAAGATCACGCCACAATCCATCGAGATCAGGCGTGATAGGTTGTCCGCTCATTTTTGCGTACAGCTCGCTGAGCACGTTCAGTCCGGTCGCCTTGTCGGCGGTCGCGAGCACGCGCTGGATCGGCCAGTCGGACTCGTGATTGCCACCGGCGGCAAGCACACCGCGCATGGCGTCCTGCAGGCCGAGGCGGTTGCCGCTCTGCTTGCGGATTTCGATATCGGCGAGCAGACAGAACATCGCGCCACCCCAATAGGTGCGACCCCAAGTATGGGTATTGTCGAGGCCTTGATCGCCGGCTTGCGGCAAGCCCTTGGGCATGTCGCGCCGCATGGCGCTCCAGATCGATGCTGCGCTCAAGTCGCCGGCTTGCGCGCGCGCGATTGGCTCGACATACGTCGCGAGTCCTTCGGACAACCAACTGTGCTGCTCGCCGACATCGGGCAGCGCCAGGTGCACCATTTCATGCACGAGCATCCAGTCGCGCTTGAGATCGTCTTCGCTCGAATCGCGCCCGAGCACGATGCGGATCGCCGCGCCGCGATACGCCCACGTCGTGCCGCCACGCATGCCCTTGCCATCGACCGGCACGATCAGGATACGTGCCGAAGCCACCGGAAAATGTCCGTAATAGGTCGTCACCGCCTTGGCGGAATGTGCGATCCAGGGCAGCACAGTGGCCTGCGGCAAGCGCAGCTCACCGGGCGCAAATCCGACATGCAAGGTCGCGCCAGTCACCGCGATATCCGTTTTCGGCAGCTTGTCGAACGCGTTGTACGGCATGCCTTCGCCGCGCATGAAATCTGCATTGTTCGGGACCGCCTCGGCGGCAAAAACGGGCAGGGTGTTATTCAACAACATGCACGCCATCAGTAAAAAAGTGGGACGACGAAGCAGGGTGCGCGCTGACATGAGTCGTTCGCCTTGAACAAAATTGCGGTCGATTTCAGGATCAGACCGTGCCTGTGCGAAAAGATTGCATGCGGCTCGCTAAGGTATAGTCGCGGCGATCTCCAAACCCCTTCTTTCGCGCGCCAGACTGACGATGCCGCTCCCTATCCATAACGGTCTTGCTGCCAGCACCTTGCAACTGCCGCAGGGCAAGTGGAACACCGTACTCGATTGTCTTTGCGCACGCTTCGCTGCGATTCCGCGCGAGCAATGGCTCAGTCGCATGCAACGCGGCAGAGTGCTTGATGCGCACGGTCAGGCGCTTGATCCGACACATCCCTACCGCGCGGAAATGCGCATCCATTATTACCGCGAAGTGCCGCATGAAATACGTATTCCGTTGGTCGAATCGATATTGCATGCCGACGAGCATTTGCTGGTTGCCGACAAGCCACATTTTTTGCCGGTGACACCGAGCGGCGGTTATGTCGAGGAGACCTTGCTTGCGCGGCTCATGCGCCGATTCGACAACCCGCATTTGGTGCCGCTGCATCGCATTGATCGCGGCACCGCTGGTCTTGTACTGTTTTCGACGAACCCGCAATCTCGTGTGCTTTATCAGGCGCTTTTTCGCGACCGACAGATCGCCAAACGCTACGAAGCTATCGCCGCGCCGCTGCCTGAGTTGCAGTTTCCGCTGATCCATCGATCACGGCTGGTAGCTGGCGAACCGTTCGTGCTCATGCAACAAGTCGATGGTGTGCCCAACACCGAAACACGCATCGAGGTTATCGGTCGCGACGGCGATGATTGGCATTACGCGCTGTTTCCGCTCACCGGGAAAAAACATCAACTGCGTGTGCACATGGCGGCTCTGGGTGCGCCGATTCGCAATGATGATTTTTATCCGCAGATGGCCGAGCGTGCCCCGGATGATTATTCGCAGCCGCTCAAGTTGCTCGCGCAGAGGCTGGAGTTTGTCGATCCGTTGAGCGGGGTTCAGCGCCGCTTCGACAGCCATCTGGTGCTCTGCGAGACGACCTGAAAAGCCCGTCATTGACCAGCTTCGCTGTTGAGAAACGCTTCAGCGCAGGCTGGAATGACGAGCAAAGAGATGATGAGCAAAAAACCACAATCGCCGAGGTGAGCCGGTACAATTCTGCTGCTCAACTGCAATACGCGAGGCTCCAAATAATGATGTTTTCCAACAACGCGCCGGATAGCGTGCTGGATGCGCTGTATACCGCTTTCGCCACCAATGCCGTAACGCTGCCAGCCGATGGCCGCGTGTTGTTTTTGCGCGCGCGCGACGGCGGACAACTGCGCGCTCTGCGACGCACGGCGTGGGTCTGCGAGCAGACTTTCAAGTCCTACGCGGACGCGCTCGTGCGTGGTGGATTAAACGTGCTCGATCCGCTGGCGGTCGCAACAACAGCGGATTCGCAGTACGCGCTGGTCGTGGTATTGCCGCCGCGCCAGCGCGACGAAGCGCGCGCACTTTTCGCGCGCGCGGTGCGGCAAACGGCGCCTGGCGGCATCGTATTGGCAAGCGTCACGAACGCAGAAGGTGCGCGCTCCAGCGAAACCGATCTGGCACGATTGACCGGCGCCACGCAGAGTCTGTCGAAGCACAAATGCCGCGTGTTCTGGAGCGCGCCGCTGTCGAGCCAGGTCGATCAGGATCTGCTGGTCAAATGGTTGCAACTGGATGCGCCGCAGGCGATTGCCGACGGGCGTTTTGTCAGTCGTCCGGGATTGTTTGCTTGGAATCGCATCGATCCGGCCTCGGCCTTGCTCGCCACGCATCTGCCGCCAACGTTGGCCGGCAAGGTTGCCGATCTCGGGGCGGGTTATGGTTATCTTGCCGCTGAAATTTTACGCCGCTGTGCGCAGGTCACAGCGCTGGATTTGTACGAGGCCGAAGCGCGGGCGCTCGAACCGGCGCGCATCAATCTGGCCAAGGCCGTTGCCGCGCGTGGCACAGGAATCGTCACCGATATTCTCTGGCACGATGTCAGCGTGGGCTTGCCAAAACGCTACGATACGATCGTGAGCAATCCGCCGTTTCATCTCGGGCGTGCCGATCGGCCGGAGCTTGGCCGCGCGTTCATCAATGTTGCGGCCGACGCGTTGTCGCTTGGCGGCAGTTTCTGGGTTGTGGCGAATCGGCATCTGGCCTATGAAACGACGCTGGCCGCGCGCTTCGCAGCAGTGCGAACGGTGGTGGTGCAGGACGGCTTCAAGGTGATCGAGGCGAGCGATCCGATCGCGCAAAAATCGACGATATGGGCAAATAAATGAGACTGGTAAAACTGATTGCAAACCTCGGTTACGGCAGCCGCAAGGAAGTCGCTGCGATGTTCCGAGATGGTCGCATCACGGCCGCGGATGGCGATGTTTTGTACGCCGATGACAAGGTCGGGCATGCCGATATTTTTATCGATGAGCAGCCGCTCGACCCGCCGCCCGGTCTCGTGCTGATGCTCAACAAACCGCTCGGCACGATCTGCTCGACCAAGGACAAGGGGCGCGTTGTTTACGATTTGCTGCCACCGCGTTACCGCGAGCGCAGCCCGAGCTTGTCGACGGTGGGGCGGCTGGATCGCGAAACTTCAGGCCTGTTGTTGTTCACCGACGACGGCGCGCTGTTGCATCGGATTATTTCGCCGCGCGCAAAAGTGGCAAAAGTATACGAAGCCACATTGGCGCAGGATCTGCGTGGCGATGAGGGCGAAATTTTTGCTGCCGGAACGCTCATGCTGGAATCGGAACAGACGCCGCTCGCCCCGGCCACACTCAACGTGCTTGGCCCACGCCATGCCACGGTCACCGTTACCGAAGGTCGTTACCATCAAGTGCGGCGCATGTTCGCGGCGGTTGGCAATCACGTCGAAACGCTGCGGCGCATTTCAGTCGGCGCATTGACGCTTGGCGATCTCGCCGACGGCGCGTGGCGTGCGCTTGATGCTGATGATGTCGCCCTTATTTTCTCCTGATGCAACCACTTCATTTCGATAATTCGTTTGTGCGTGAGTTGCCCGGTGATCCGCATTCGGGATCGCAGCGGCGACAGGTGAATGGCGCGCTGTTTTCGCGGGTCGATCCGACGCCTGTGAGCGCGCCACGTTTGCTCGCCCACTCTGCGGAAGCGGCGGCGCTTCTTGGCATCAGTGAAGCCGATATGGCATCGGCGCAATTTGCCCAGGTGTTTGCCGGCAATGCCTTGTTGCCGGGCATGCAGCCGTATGCGGCGAATTACGGTGGCCATCAATTCGGCCATTGGGCCGGGCAGCTTGGCGATGGTCGTGCGATCACGCTCGGCGAATCCATCAATCCCGCCGGCCGGCGTTGGGAACTGCAACTCAAGGGCGCCGGGCCGACGCCGTATTCGCGCACTGCGGATGGCCGCGCGGTGTTGCGATCATCGGTGCGCGAGTTTCTCTGCAGCGAGGCGATGTTTCACCTCGGCGTGCCAACCACGCGTGCATTGAGTCTGATCGGCACTGGCGAGCAAGTGATGCGCGACATGTTTTACGATGGCCATGCGAAAGCCGAGCCGGGCGCGATCGTATGCCGGGTCGCGCCGTCGTTTATCCGTTTCGGCAATTTTGAATTGCCAACCTCGCGCAATGATATTGCGTTGTTACAGAAGCTGATCGATTTTACCATTCATCGCGATTTTCCCGAACTTGGCTCGGGCCAGAACGCTACCGAGCAGCAACGCGGCGACTGGTTCGCGCAAGTCTGCGAACGCACCGCGCTGATGGTCGCGCACTGGATGCGTGTGGGTTTTGTGCATGGCGTGATGAACACCGACAACATGTCGATCCTCGGCCTGACCATCGACTACGGCCCATACGGCTGGATCGACGATTACGATCCGAACTGGACACCTAACACCACCGATGCACAAGGTCGCCGGTATCGTTTCGGCCAGCAGCCGCAAGTGACGTACTGGAACCTCGGCAAGCTCGCGCAAGCGCTTTTTCCAGCGTTCGATTCGCCCGATCCGCTGCAGGCCGGATTGCAGCATTATGCCGACACATACGCGCGGCTGGATCGCGACAATATCGCGCGCAAACTCGGCTTGGCCGAATGCAGCGACGATGACGTCGCGCTGATGAGTTCGCTGCAAGCTCTGTTGCACTCGGCCGAAGTGGACATGACGCTGTTCTTTCGCGCATTGGCTAATGTCGATCTGCAAGCACCGAGTCTTGCTCCGTTGCGCAGCGCATTTTACGACGAGATGAAAATGCAGCGTGCCGAAGCGGAATTCAGCGATTGGCTGATGCGTTATGCGGCACGCGTGAATGACGATGGTTTGCCGAGTGAACAACGGCAATCGCGCATGGCCGCGGCCAATCCGCGATATGTACTGCGCAATTATCTCGCGCAGCAAGCGATCGATCGCGCCGAGCAGGGTGACGTCGGTGGAATTCACGAATTGCTCGATATCATGCGCCAGCCCTATGTCGAGCAAGCCGGGTGCGAGCAGTACGCGCAGCGGCGTCCGGATTGGGCGCGAGATCGCGCTGGATGTTCGATGCTGTCGTGCAGTTCGTGACGTGTCGTCATCAGCCCGCTGCGGGTTGCGGAACCTGCTGTGTCATGCGTCACAAAAAATTCAGGTGAATATTGCGTGAAATCCTTCATCAGTGTAGAACCTGCATGGTGTGCTAGGGGAAACACATGCAAATTGGGGAGCGTGGCTACGGGCCCGCATTGCAACCGGTAATATCGGATTTCAACGATTGGCGTGCGACCTATCGCTGGCCATTCATTGCCCTGTGCCTGGCATTGAGTCTCGGAGTTATTGCCAGCGGCGGAACCAAACGCGCCGACGCCGGGCAACTTGGCGAGATTGCAAAATCGTCACCCGTCATTCAAACCCTGTCCATCCCGCAAAACATCAGTTCGCTTGCGCGTCCCGTTGATGCACGGCCAGCCACCGGCATTGATATTCAGGCTACGCCGATTGCGCCGCTGCTCATGCGCAATGAACCGGCACAACGCTGAGTTTTTGATCACGAAAGCCCGCTGAAGATTTCCGCGGCGCTGTTTCGTACCGGGCTTTTAACACGACAACTCGTAGGCTAACAGATCCGGCGGCTTGCCCGCCCTTGCCAGCGAGAAAAACACCATGTCCATTGCCAAGGTTATCGAACTGAATGCCTCATCCAAGAAAAGCATGGAAGATGCGGTGACGAGCGGTTTGAAGAAATGCGCTGAATCGGTAAAAAACATCAAAGGCGCGTGGGTCAACGAAATCAAGGTCGTGACCGATAACGAAGGCAATGTCAGCGAGTGGCGCGTGAATCTGCGTGTGACTTTTGTCGTCGAATAAGTCTTGAAACCAAGCCCGGCGATTTTACCGGGCTTGGTGGTTACTTCACATCATCTTTCGCAGTTGCGCTGCATCAATTCTGCAACGGACCAATAAAATCCAACTTGCCGATTTCCACGCCGCTATGACGCAGGATTGCGTAGGCGGTTGTCACGTGAAAATAGAAATTCGGCTGCGCAAAATACAACAGATACGGTTGGCCGCGGAAGCTGACGTCGTGGCCGCGAATGGTCATGTTGATGGTTTTTTCCTCGCTGCCATCGATCTGCGCCGGGCTAAGGGTTTGCAAAAACGTGATGGTCTTGGCGATGCGGGCCTGCAACTCGTCGAAGGTCTGCTCGGTATCTTCGTGTACCGGGCGATCTGCCTCGGCCAAACGTGCCGAGGAGTTTTTCGCAAGGTCGGTCGCGGTCTGCACCTGACGCAACAACGGATGCATATCGGGATACAGTCGCGCGCCAAGCAGGGCGCTCGGGTCGATCTTTTTCGCCTCGGCATGCGCGGCCGCTTTGCGCAGGATCGTCGAAAGATTGGTCAAGGCGTGGATGAAAACGGGAACGGAGGCTTGGTACATGGAAAGCGTCATGGTGTCTCTCTCGCAAAGTGAATGGCGGAAATTCTGTGGCTATCGCGAGCGGCGGTTCGGTCAGGTTGACAGTGGCGCGTTCGAAATGGAGACGATCAAAAGATAAACAAGCGGATTGATTCCATGATTCTTGCCCGCGGAAGTGCCGATTAGTGAGCGCTTCACGCAAGTTCCGCGAATGGGCCAATGCTCAGATTGCGCTACCTGCCGCGTGTCCCGACGCCCACGCCCATTGAAAATTGTAGCCGCCCAGATGGCCAGTGACATCCACCACTTCACCGATGAAATACAGGCCCGGAACGAGCAGCGATTGCATCGAGCTGGATGACAATTCGTCGGTATCCACGCCGCCCAAGGTGACTTCGGCGGTGCGATAACCTTCGGTGCCGCTCGCGACCAGCGGCCAGTTTCCAAGCTGGGCGGCGATCTGCTGCAGCTCGCTATCGC
>JAYVTP010000311.1:0-4217 GCA_043788685.1 Pseudolysobacter sp.
AGTTTTTGCCTCCGCCACGCTCAGGGACAGGTCAGCAACAAGCGCGTCATATGCGAGTCCCTCGCAAGAGCCTGCACATCCTTGTGCAGACTTTTCAACCTTGGAGTTTTCACCATGAACGCCGTCGTCAAACTCAACAAACACGATTACAAAGTCGCCGATCTCGGTCTCGCCGACTGGGGCCGCAAGGAAATCGAAATCGCCGAGCACGAAATGCCCGGGCTGATGTCGATCCGCAAGAAATACGCATCGTTGCAGCCGCTCAAGGGCGTGCGTGTGACTGGTTCGCTGCACATGACTATCCAGACCGCCGTGTTGATCGAGACGCTGGTCGATCTCGGCGCTTCCGTGCGCTGGGCGTCGTGCAACATCTTCTCGACCCAGGATCACGCTGCTGCGGCGATCGCCGTCACCGGCGTGCCGGTGTTCGCCTGGAAGGGCGAGTCGCTGGAAGAATATTGGGATTGCACGCTTGATGCGATCACCCACAACGGCAACCAGGGCCCCGAGCTCGTGGTCGACGATGGCGGGGACGTAACCTTGTTTATCCACAAGGGTTTCGAGATGGAGAACGGCGACACTTGGGCGCAGACTCCGTCGTCGAATCACGAAGAACAGGTTATCAAGAATCTGCTCAAGCGCGTTGGCAAAGAGCGCCCTGGTTTTTTCACCAATGTCGTAAAAGCCTGGCGCGGTGTTTCGGAAGAAACCACTACTGGCGTGCATCGCCTGTACCAGATGGTTGAGCAGGGCAAGTTGCTGATTCCGGCGATCAACGTCAACGATTCGGTGACGAAATCGAAGTTCGACAATCTGTACGGCTGCCGCGAATCACTGGCCGATGGCCTGAAGCGCGCGATGGACGTGATGCTTGCCGGCAAGCTTGCTGTGGTCTGCGGTTACGGCGATGTCGGCAAGGGCAGCGCGCACAGCCTGCGTGCCTACGGTTGTCGCGTTGCGGTGACCGAAATCGATCCGATCAATGCCTTGCAGGCGGCGATGGAAGGTTTTGAAGTGACCACGCTCGAAGACACGCTCGGTCGCGGCGATATCTACGTGACCACGACCGGCAACAAGGATGTGCTGACGCTCGAACACATGTCGCAGATGAAAGACCAGGCCATCGTCTGCAACATCGGCCATTTCGACAACGAGATCCAGGTCGATCGTCTCAACGAAGCGAAGAACGTTTTGCGCACCAATATCAAGCCGCAGGTGGATCGCTACAAGTTCGGCGAAGGTCGCGAGATTTTCCTTCTGGCCGAAGGTCGTCTGGTCAACCTCGGTTGCGCCACCGGCCATCCGAGTTTCGTGATGTCGAACAGCTTCGCCAACCAGACTCTGGCGCAGATCGACCTCTGGGCGAACAAGGACAAATACGAGAAAACGGTGTATCGCCTGTCGAAGAAACTCGATGAAGAAGTCGCACGCCTGCATCTGGAAAAGATCGGCGTGAAACTCACACGCCTGACGCCGGAGCAAGCCGCGTATCTCGGCGTCGATGCCGATGGTCCGTACAAGCCTGAGCATTACCGCTACTAATTAAACCCGGCAAATCAGCAAAGGTCGGAGCAATACGTTCCGACCTTTGCTGCGCCGGCAATACTCGAAATATACCGCAGTGTGGCAATCTTCTTCGCTGCACGCAGATCCACTTCAGGCCGCGGCTCGCACTCGCGCGTTGCGCTTATCAGGAATCAGCGCATGACTGCGATCAGCTTCGAATTTTTCCCGCCCAAGACCGATGAGCAGCGCGAGACGCTGGACAAGTCCGTGGCAAAACTTGTTGCGCTCAAACCGGAGTACGTTTCTGTCACGTTCGGTGCGGGTGGTTCGACGCTTAACTATACCCACGATACAGTCATTGCATTGAAACGTGAACACGCGCTCGATGTCGCGCCGCATATTTCATGCATGGGCGGCACGCGTGCGGAGATCAAGGCGCTGCTTGAAAACTACGTCGCAGCGGGCATCAAGCGATTGGTGGCATTGCGCGGCGACATGCCATCGGGCATGGCGGCATTCGGCGAATTTCATTACGCCAGCGATCTGGTCAAATTCATTCGTCAGGAAACCGGCGATCATTTCCATATCGAGGTCGCGGCCTACCCGGAATTTCATCCGCAAGCCGAATCTGCAGAAGCTGATCTGAAGCATTTCAAGCACAAAGTCGACGCCGGCGCGGACGGCGCCATCACACAATATTTTTACACGCCGGATGCGTATTTTCGCTTTGTCGAAGACGTACGCAAGCTCGGTATCACCCTGCCGATCGTGGCTGGCGTGATGCCGATTTCGAATTATTCGCAACTGCGACGTTTTTCGGAAATGTGCGGCGCCGAAATCCCGCGATGGATGGCCAAACGTCTGCACGCATTCGGCGACGATGCGGAATCAATCCGTGAATTCGGTGCCGAAATGGTGTCCGACCTGTGCTACAAATTAATCGCTGGCGGCGCACCGGCATTGCATTTTTACACGCTGAATCGCTCACGTGCGACCTTGGCAATTTGCCAACGCCTCGGCTTGTCGGGCGCGTGATTACGCGGGTGCGCGAAGCTGCGTCCTGCGTAGATATCGTTGCACCGCAAAATATCGGAATGACTATGCTGAATACCTTGAGTGCCGCGGATTTCGAACCTCTGGTTGGACAGAATCTTTCTTTCGAGTTTGCGGCAAGCGCGTGCGAACTCGAACTGATCGAGGTACGCCCGATTCGTAATCCCTCGCCACGCGAGGCGCCGCCATTCGCCCTGATATTGCGCGGGCCTCGCAATTCACCCCTGCAACACGGTATTTATCGCGTGCAGCATCCAGCGCGCGGCCCGCTCGATCTGTTCATGGTGGCGCTCGGGCCTGATCCGCATGGGTTCAGCTACGAAATTATTTTCAACTAGAATCGCGCTTTTCCGGCGTTGCCGTGCGCCAGCCCGGGAAATGGTAGACGCCGCGATCCTCTATCAGATTGAATCCCAATCGCTTGTACAAGCACTGCGCAGAATTGTTCGGCTCGACGTGCAGGGTCAAGTGAGTTTTTTTGATCGTCGCTTCTTGCATCAGCGCATCGAGCAACCTTGAGCCGATGCTACCGCCGCGCATCGGCTCGATCAGCGCGATGTCCATCAGGCGAATTTCAGTGGGCGTGCGATAGACGTATATACGGCCAATCGGTTCGCCTTCGCGCTCGATCACCAGAAAATCAGCGCCAATATACACACGACGGTAATGTTCGTGCTGCAACCGGAATTGTTGTTGCAGAAAGTCGCGCTTGGCCTGATCCGGCCACGGCACCGGTCGCATTTCTTCAGTGTGCACCGATGCGTAAAGCGCTTCGAGGAATGCGGTATCGGCTTCGTTTTCGTTACGTAGTGAAAGTACTGCTGACGAATCAGCCCATCCGTGGGTGAGTATCTGTGCACTCATGCTGGCGTGATCACGCTTGCGGCAAAGCGATGTGGGACGTTCGGCGCACTTTTCGCTTAAACGATTTCCGAGATTCGGAATGCCAGGTAATCGAAATTGCGCGCCTGTCCAAAACGCGCCTGCAGCGGCGCGCTCATTTCGTCATTGTGATGGAACGCCCACAGGTTAGCCGTGCTGCCGTCACGTTGTGGGCTGGCGAGAACATAACTGCCCGGCTGCAGCAACGGCATGTCGAGCTGGGTCAAGGCGCAATGCGTTTGCCGATCCGCCTGCGCCGAGATATCAGCCTTCAGCGCATAGCTCAAGGCTAGGCCACGCATCGCCTCACGACCGGCGGAGAATCTCACCGCCCCGCTGCTTCCATGCGGATTGTCCGCGCGGAAATCTCATGCGATGTAGGAGTTCTGTTTACCATCGAGCGAATCAAAAATAGCGTGCATGCGCAACGTGGCGAGCGCAGAGTCAGCATCCGCAACATGCAATGCATCCAGACAAATCTCGACATGCGAAGCCACGCACGGGGTTGCATCGCAGGCCTGGATTGGGCGTAGTGCACCCTCGCCGTCCACGCGCGCCAGCGTAAACCCATCTTGTCGTTGGAGCGTTGCTACGGAAAGCGAGCCCAGCGTCGATGTCGCCATGCAGGCGAGCGGAAGTGCCGCCACTGACGAGCCAGTGATTGCGAGAAAATTGCGCCTGGGGGGTATAAATAATTTTGTGTAAACGGTCATTGGCAGGAGACTGCCATCTACGAGGAAAAACATGACCACACGCAAAGTTAGCCAACCCGACCT
>JAYVTP010000312.1:0-5010 GCA_043788685.1 Pseudolysobacter sp.
CAGGCGCTGAATTTCTACAGCCGTTTCAGCGGCCGCGCGCCGTCGTTGACGCCGGAAGCGGTGGCATTTACCTGTCATCATCTGCGCGTGGATTCGAGCAAGGCCGAACGCGAACTCGGTTATCGCAGCACCGCGCTGAATGTGTTGATCGCCGATACCTGCGCATGGCTGCGCGAGCAGGGATTGATCAGCGGCAACGCGGCAACAGCATGACTTTCATCATCCGGCTAAAGAATTTTGCGCATGAACACTACGCCGTCCACTGAGTCGCTGGAACTGGTGCCATTGATTGTCGCGCAGGCGCCGGTCGCACCCGAGCCGGGCGCGCATTGCGCCAATTGCCGCACGCCGCTGCTCGGGCCGTATTGCTACGCCTGCGGCCAGCCGATCAAGGGATTGATCCGCCATCTCGCAAGCATTTTTCATGATCTGATCGATACGATTTTCAATATCGATTCACGCATCCTGCATACGTTTTTCCCGCTGTATTTTCGTCCCGGTTTGCTCACCACCGAATATTTTGCGGGCCGACGCGTGCGGTATGTGACGCCATTCCGGTTGTATTTTTTCTTGAGCGTCGCAGCATTTTTCTGCATCCAGGCCACGCTCAACGTGAGTGAACTCGGCAAGCAGATCCAGTTCGACAATAACGACGGTTTGTCTGGCGCGAAAACGCTGACCGAGCTCGAACAACGCAAGAACACCGCGTTGGCAGGATTGCAGACTGCGATTGAAAAATCTCCGGGAGTCGTGCACAAGTCACTCGACAAGGCGCGCGCAGCGGTGGAACGCAATGCGCAAAAACGCCTCGACTATCTGACCTCGGTGGAACAGGCGAAAACGGCGGGCACGCCGATACCGCCCGATCCAGCCGATGAAATGAGCATCGATTTCGGCGGCGACAAATGGGATGCGCAGAAAAATCCGATCCAGATCGGCTGGCTGCCGGATCGCGGCAATGCGTACTTGAACACGCTGGCAGCGCACATGCTGGAAAACCTCAAGCGTGCGAAACACGATCCGCACATCCTGCTGGCCAGCGTTTTTAACATGCTGCCGCAAACCTTGTTTGTGCTGATGCCACTGTTCGCGGTGTTCCTGAAGGTGTTCTATGTTTTCAAGCGCCGCCTTTACATGGAGCATTTGATCGTCGCACTGCACAGCCATAGCTTCATCTTGTTGTCGCTGTTGCTGGTAACGCTGACAAGCCTGTTGCGACAATGGATCGCTAGCGCGGCGCCGTGGTTCGATACCGTGCTGGCATGGGTGAATATCGCCATGCTGAGCTGGCTGCCGCTGTATTTGTTGATCATGCAGAAACGCGTGTATCGCCAAGGCTGGATCATGACTGTGCTGAAATTCAGCATGATCGGCTTTTGTTATATTTTTCTGATCAGTTTCAGCATGGTTGGCGCATTGCTCGCAGGGCTCGCGTTTACCTGAGTCGGCAAGATATTTACAGCGGCGCTCGTCTTATTGATTCTTTACAGTGGACATACCCGCGTTATCACGCTTTTGTTGCAAGCTGTCTAGGCATAAACGCGTGAAATTTTCTATACATGTGTAAAAGTCAAACCTGCCATTCATTTTCTGAATTGCTATCAACTTGTTGTTTTTGGATGTGAATTTATCCATCAAAGGCAACTTTTAAAATTCGCGCGCTAGAGCGATTTACAAAATGCGACTTTGATCACAATAAACTGACCCGTTTAGTAATTCACAACTAGGCGAACTCGGTCAACTCGCCTTGGCGGGGAACTCATGCCGCAGCAATGCGGCATCTCCAATCCGACCAGCTCTTTTGAGATTTACCGATGATCAAGCCGTTAGCTCGGCTCAGCAGTTCGTTGCTGGGCATTGCACTGCTGTTGCTCGGAATAAGCGTAGCCGCGGCACCTTCGCCAATCGCGTTTGCGCAAATTCTGCAAGGTGTCAGCCCGCAGCATCGTGCGATCCTGGTCGGCAATACCAGCCGCTACCTGACGTCCGGCCGGGACACCGGTGTTTTGGCCGACACCGAAAATCTCGACAACATGCTGCTGCAGTTGCAACGCAGTCCGGAGCGCAAGCGCGCGCTGCAAGACATGATCGAGGCAATGCACAACCCGGAGTCGCCAAGTTTCCACCACTGGCTCAGCAACGACGATCTGTTCACCGACTACGGCCCGGCGCAGCAGGATATCGACACTGTTGTGAGCTGGCTGGGATCGAACGGATTTACCGTGAATGCGGTAAATCCGAACGGCATGCTGATCGATTTTTCCGGCAACGCCGGACAGGTCAAGCGTGCGTTCGCGACCACGCTGCATCGCTACAATCTCAACGGCAAGGTGTATTTGTCGAACGCGAGTGATCCGAGTATTCCGGTCGCATTGGTGCCGGTGGTAGTCGGCATCGTGTCGCTGAACAATCTGTTTCCACAGCCGCAATTGCACGAGCCGATCGGCGCGGCGAAAGGCAAGTTCGATCTGGAAAACGCAAACAGCGCAGCCAAGAGCACGCCGCCATGGAATCCTGAATTCACGATCGGCAGCGGCACGCGTTACCTGGTGGCGCCTTACGATTTCAACACGATTTACAACGTTGGTCCGGTCTGGAACGCAGGCATCACCGGCGCTGGACAAACCATCGCGGTGATTGAAAATACCAATATCCTAAACGTCGGCGATGTAACCACGTTCTGCGACGCATTCGGTATCGGCAAGGCGGCGGGTTATAGCGGCACATTCACTCAGGTGCATCCGAGCGGCGCCACGGCGTGTCGCGATCCGGGTGTGACTGCGAATGAAAAAGAAGCCGCGCTGGATGCCGAATGGGCCGGCGTGGCCGCACCGAATGCAAACATCCAGATTGCGTCTTGTCAGGATACCGGCGTCACGTTCGGCGGCTTGATCGCCGCGAACAACCTGATCGCCAGCGCCAGTCCGCCGAAGATCATGAGCCTGAGTTACGGTGTGTGCGAAAGCCAGAACGGCGCCACCGCCAACGCCGCATATGTCAGTGCCTGGCAGACCGCTGCGGCAAAAGGCATCAGTGTTTTTGTCGCCGCCGGTGACGAAGGCGCCACCAGTTGCGATGCCGGCGCGAACTACGCGACGCAGGGAATTTCGGTCAGCGGTTTTGCCTCCACGCCCTACAACGTCGCGGTCGGCGGCACCGATTTCCGCGATACCGTGGATGGCAACAACGCCGCCTACTGGAACAGCAGCAACGGCGCGAGACGCAGCACGGCAAAATCCTGTGTGCCGGAAATTCCGTGGAACAACTCCTGCGCGAGCAGCATCTTGTACACCATCAAGGGTTATGTCGACGGCGTCAGCTACTGCAATACGGCGGTGGCCTACAACAACAATTTCGTCAGCACCAGCGCGGCGAGCGGCGGCGCGAGCAATTATTCGTCGAAGCCGAGTTGGCAGACTGGCGTGCTCGGCTTCGTCAACGACAGCAAGCGCGACTTGCCAGATGTTTCTCTTTTCGCAGCGAATGGTTTGTACGGACACGCGATGTTGTACTGCATGTCGGATACCGCAAACGGTGGCGTGACTTGCGATTTCAACAATACCAGCGATGCACCGCACAGCGTAGGTGGCGGCACCTCATTTTCCGCGCCAGCGCTGGCCGGCATTCAGGCCTTGATCAACCAGGCCACCGGGCAGAGCTGGGGCAATATGAACACGCGTTATTACGCATTGGCCACGAAGCAGTACGGCAGCACCGCGAGTCCGAATACCGCCAGCGTTAACAGTTGCAACGCCAACACCGGCAATGGCATCGGCAGCAATTGCGTGTTCCAGGACATCACCTCGGGCGACATTGCCGTGCCCTGCAAATACGGTTCGGCCAATTGCTACAGCAACTACAGCGGCGCCAACAATGACAACTGCAACGATGCCAGCAGCACGCCCGACAAAGCCAGCACCTGTGGCGTGATTTCAACCTCCAGCAGCAGCGCGCAACCCGCTTACGCCGCCACGCCGGGCTGGGATTTCGCGACCGGGCTGGGCAGCGTCAACGTTGCCAATCTGGTGGCCGCGATGCTGCCACCGCCGGTTGCGAGCAAACTCAAGTTCACCGCGCAGCCGGTCAACGGCGCCGCCGGATCGGCGCTCGCAACGATCAAGGTCAGCGTGGAAAGCAGCAGCGGTGTCGTGGCGACCGACAACACATCGGCGATCACCTTGGCACTCGCGAACAATCAGGGCGCCGCCAATCTGGCCGGCGCGCTGACCGTGAATGCCGTCAATGGGTTCGCCACGTTCAGCAATATCAACCTCGACAAACTCGGCGCGGGTTACAGCTTGAGTGCCAGCGCGACCAATCTCACTGCGGATACCAGTTCAGCGTTTAATATCGGCGCGGGAACTGCCGCCAAGCTGGTGTATCTAGAGCAGCCAGGCAATGGCTTGGTCGGATCCGCGCTGAACCCGGCGATCACCGTGCAGGTGCAGGATACGAACAGCAATATCGCAGCATCCAGCTCCGCGATCTTGTTGTCGATCGGAACAAATTCCGGCAACGCGACACTGAGCGGCGGCAGTGCAAACGTCAACGCGGGCACCGCAACCTTCAACGCCGCGACGCTGGATAAAGTCGGCAGTAGTTATAGCTTGATCGCCACCAGCAACGGCCTGACGCATGCGATCAGCGCTTCTTTCAACATCAGCCCGGGCGTAGCAGCAAAACTTGTCTATGCCACGCAACCACCGAGCAGCTTTTCGGCGGATGCGACCTTCAATGCCAGCGTGAGCGTGCAGGATGCGAACGGCAACACGGTGACGACGGATGGCTCGCCAGTCACGCTGGCGCTTTCCGGTGGCGCAGGCAATGCCATCCTCAACGGAACCACGACGATCAGTGCGATCAACGGCACGGCGACATTTGCCGGGTTGTCGGTCGACAAAATCGGCAACAACTACACACTCAGCGCAAGCGTTGCCGGCCTGACCCATGCCAACAGCAACTTCGATATAGCTGCAGGTGCAGCGGCCAAGCTGGTATTCGTGCAACAAC
>JAYVTP010000313.1:0-3451 GCA_043788685.1 Pseudolysobacter sp.
CCATTCTTGGGCGCCGAGGAATTCATCAATGACAAAAAGCGGTGGTGCCTTTGGCTGCCTGATATCGGCCCGCACGAATTGCGATCCCTTCCAGAAACGATGCGCCGAGTTCAAGCGGTGCGTGCGTACCGGCTCGATAGCACACGGCGGGCAACGGTCGAGCTTGCCAACACGCCCGCGCTGTTTGGAGAGATAAGGCAAAAGGCCGGCCCTTATGTGCTGGTGCCGCGCCATTCTTCCGAAAGTCGAAACTTTGTTCCGATGGGCTTCGTGCCCGAGGGCGTCATTTGTGGTGATTCCAACCTAATGATGTCGTGTGCATCTCCGTATCACTTCGGGATTGTGTCGAGCACGATGCACAACGCGTGGATGCGTACCGTGGCGGGCCGTCTTGAAAGTCGGTATCGCTATTCAGTGAACATCGTCTACAACAATTTCCCGTGGCCCCAGATTGTGTCTGAGGAAAAACGTGATGCTGTGTCGCAGGCAGCTGATGCGGTACTGAACGCGCGTCAAGCGCACGACGGCTCCACGCTGGCTGATCTGTACGATCCGCTGGCGATGCCCGTAAATCTGCGTGCCGCGCATCGCGCCCTGGACAAAGCCGTAGACGCCACCTACGGCTACAAGGGCAGCCACGACGATGCCGCGCGGGTGGCCTATCTGTTCGCGCTGTACCAGCGTCTGGCCGACATGCTGGCACCCGCTAAGCCGAAAGGGCGCAAACGCTCCGCATGACAGCGCAGGCTCCCACGCCGATGCCACGCTGTCCGACTTGTACACCAGCGGACATCTTGTGGGGGTAACTTTGGGGGTAAGTGATGTGAGCGATTTCCTGAAACCATTGCTTTGCATGGCTTACAGCAGGCAGTTCAATTCCCCCCGCCTCCACCATTTAAAGCTCCAACGCAGTCCAACGAAGGCCGGAAATCCCTTGTCGAATAAAGGTTCCGGCCTTTTTTTTGGGTTGACGCTCGCACACTCCAATTCATTGGGTTGTGCATTCCTATTCGCATTGCGACATATTTATCCGCAATGATAGCCTGCAGCATAGTGGATGAAAAACCGTTGATCGGTCGACGTTCATGCGCGCCGATAACCGAGCCAAATCGTGAGCTGCTTCGCGGCGGTATACGTTGTTTAAGCTTTTTTCTATTCGTAATCGTGAGGATAATGTATGAAATCCATTTTCTTTCTCGGCGCCTTGTCGCTGGGTGCAGTCGGCACGGCTGCTGCGCAAGCTCAAGTCGAAACCGGTACCAACGGATTGCACCCAGGTGGTCAACTTCAGGCACGTTCGGTCAACGGCAAGACTGTGCCGAACAAGGTTACAGCCGCTACCCTGCTATTTGACTCGTTTACCGGCGCCACAACCCTCACCTCGACGGGTAGTACGCCGCGCACTTACATGGGCGTGCCGTTGGACTTGGCTAACGCCAGTGGTACGGTGCAGATCAACCAGATCGTGGTCTATATGGTATCCACCGCTGCCGTCAATTACACCGACATTACCGTCAATCTTGCGCTGTGGGATGTCTGGTCGGGTACCGCCAATCCGGTGTTTTCGTCACCATCGGGCGGAGTTGTGATTGCAGACGTCGGTGCGCTTGCCTCGACCGCAGGGAGTTACTATACGATCACAGTTCCGTTGGCCACACCAATCACCTTGAATGGCTTGACCAATCATGGAATAGCGGTCAACTACAAGGGCGATACCGGCACTGGATTGGCCGACACCGACAACTTGACCAGCCTGTTTCGCTACGGCAATGCTTTTGCGGTCGGCGATAATCCGCTTACCGGCTACGGGTATCGCAATGCCAGCGGTCATGTCGATCTGAACTTTGCCAATACAGATTCACGCAGCTTCGGCCAGCCCTTCCAAGGCATGGCATTGCAGTTAACGGGTTCAAGCGGCACGCCAGTCAGTCTGCAAAGCTTTTCGGTAGACTGACCCTTTGCCAAGGCCTGCTCGCGAGGATAATACGCCATAAAAATCACGCTGCAATGCGCGGGTTTTTATGGCGCCGATTACTCATTCGATATTGGCGTCGCTTGGACTATTTTTGCCGCGCTTTTTTCTTCGCCAGTGATGCTGTTTTGCCGGCAGCGGGCTTGGCTTGTTTCGCCGCCGGCGAGCGCTGATTACTGGCGATGCTTTTTTTCAGCAGCGACATGAAGTCAACAACATTGCTATTTTCTTCAATGGCGACCGCATCGCTGTGTGCAGCCACGGTTTTGCCTTTACTCTTGAGTCGCTTGTTGATGACCGCATACATGCGTTTGGCGAATTGGTCTTTGTAGTCTGCCGCATCCCATGGCGTCGACATCGAATCGATCAGCGCTTTTGCCATGCTGATTTCACGCGGCTGGATTCGATATTTCTCTACTTTGCCTTCTGGAAATTTGTAATCTGCATACGGCACCAGCTCTTCGGCAACACGCAGCAATACCAGAACCAGCGCGCTGTCGCGCGGCAACACCGCACACCGGTATTCACGCGTGCGAATAACTACTCGCGCAATGCCCACCTTGCCGGTCTGGATCAAGGTGTCACGCAGCAAGACGTAACCTTTGTCAGCTTTTTTCCCCGGCAACAGGATGTAAGGCTTTTCGAAATGGCGCGGATCGATCGCGTCGAGTTCCACGAAAGCCTCAATCTCGATCGCTTCGCGACCTGCGGATGCCGCCTCGGCGATATCTTCCTTTTTCAGCACGATGAAATTGCCTTTTTCGTATTCGTAGGCCTTGCAGATATTGTTCCACGGCACTTCCTTGCCGGTCTTGCTGTTGAGGCGCTCGAGGCGCACCGGCGCATTGTTGCGACAATCTAGCATGCGGAAATGAATGTCGGTGCGACGTTCCGCCGTCATCAACTGCACCGGCACATTGAGCAAACCAAAGCTCAAAACACCTGACCAGATCGGACGTGCCATCATGCAGCTCCTGAAATGAAATGTTTCGTTGCTCACATTCAGGCGGGCGATTAGATCACGTTCCCAACCACAGATTTATCCGATCTTCGGCAAGCCTTGTTTGATCTGAACGTACCCCGCCCACGGATCGCTGCGGCGACGTTGCAATCGCGCCGGTACATTGCTGATGGTAAAAGCATCGCCGCTCTTCACCTTGCCGAGTTCCGTCCATGTCAGCGGCATTGCGACACCACCCGCATCGCGCGCGCGCAGCGAGTACGACGCCACACTAGTCGCACCCGCGCTGTTGCGCAGCCAGTCGATAAATATTTTCCCTTGACGATTCTTGTCACCCGCAATCGCGACAAATTCATCGGGCAGCAACGTCGACATGGCCACGGCAATCGCTTGCGCAAAGGCTTTCACCTTTGTCCATGCCACGGTCAGTCGCAATGGCACAACCACATGCAAACCCTTGCCGCCACTGGTGCGCACGAACGATTCCAAACCGATCGATGCGAGATGTTTGCGTAATA
>JAYVTP010000314.1:0-3058 GCA_043788685.1 Pseudolysobacter sp.
TAAGCACGGAGACGAAGCGATGATTGGAAAGTATGTGAGAAATCAGGGTAAGCAATACTAGAAGCTCCATGCCGACTATCAGCTTGCCTTGTTCTAAAAATACCCCGCCCCTTGGGGCGGGGATCTTTATTTGAAGCTCGCGGCTGGGCATTGTGGTGGGGTTGCCCGGCGAGCCCATCGTGTCGCGAAGGCCGAACGCCTTGAATGCCGTTCGATACGCATGGCTTGCGCACTGGCGTCCTTGATCGGTATGGCGGACGCAGCCGCGTGGCGGTCGTCGGTTTTGTACCGCAGCATTCAATGTCGGCGTCGCAAGCGGTCTGTCGATGCGCCGGGAGAGGTTGAAGCCCACGGCATTACGGCTGCATGCGTCAAGGATGACAACCAGATAGCAGAAGTATCAGCAATGCGGATGTAGGGATGTGGGCGACCCAGACGAGATCTGCTGTTGCAGGAATGATGTTGGGATAGGGTTTCGGAGGGTTTCGGGAAGATGGACAGATCGTGGGCGCTGTCGGTCTTGCGCACGAAGCGCCGGCGTGGCCTGATGCCTCGTCCCTAGGCCTTCATGACCCATGCGATTCGCGCGCATGGCTCACACTTTCATCCGCCATGAGGTAGAGCTCGTCGTACTTGATCGTGCGCCACAGCCGCTCGATCAACATGTTGTCGCGCCAACTGCCTTTGCCGTCCATGCTGATCGCAATATGATGCTTGAGCTGGCCCGTGAACGCCTCGCCCATGAAATGACTACGCTGGTTGGTGTTGGAGATCCCCTTGCCGTAACGCGCGATGGCAAGCTTGCGCGGCCGGAGCGAGCACTCAAAAAAACGCGGTTGCCCCCTGCCGAGACAAGGTGCGCGAATCCCAGCAAAGCCGCTTCAAGCGGCAGCGTGAACAAAGTTTGGCGCAAGCCATCGCCGAGCTATCGCGCCATTGCGATCGCGGCAGTAAGTGCAATGCGCAACGCCACACGGTTAGCTGGAACGGCTACAAACCGCACATCGACACGCCGACTGTGGCGCGCCGGTTAGCGCCATCCTGACCGGTGCCTCGGTGCACAACAGCCAAGCCGCCGTTCCACTCCCACGCATGGCCAGTCGGGTGACGAGCTAGACGGATGTGATGTTGAACGCCGTCTATTGCAGCTAGGCATTGCGCGAACACTGCCGCGACTTGGGCCATATTCCGCTGATCGATCACAATCTGTGTTGTGGCGGGAAAATTGCACTGGAGCTCCCACCAGCACCGTTACAAAGAACGCGCCGTTGCCAAGTGCATTAACGCGCAGCTCACCGACGAATTCGGCGGCAACCACCTGAGCGTCACGGGCGACATCAAGGTGATGAGCCATCTGATGATTGGTGTCCTGGTTTTGGCGGACGATCAATGGATGAGTTTGCTGCAATAGCCTGCCCAAGGATCCTGCGATACGCCATTCCAGAATAGTGGTTACCTGACGGTATTGCCTGGTGCAGGGAAAACCCCGCGACTCCTGCGTTGCGAGCAATGAAAACGATCCGTCTATCGAGATATCCGGTTTCCCAGACGGATCGCACTGCGGTTACCCGCGGCAACTGAAGAGTTTTGCAATTCGCTAATGTGTATGGTTTGACAGACGTGATTGGCGAGGATCCGATCAATCATGTTTTGCGCGAAAAACGTGCGGTATGGCTGATTGAAAAACTCACCCCGATACGCTGCCGCAAGCGCAGCGCTTGCCGCGCGCGGGCGTAGTGTTTGTCAGTATCGACACGGAAGCATCGCCATGAGCGAACGCGCGCACAAGATCTGCCTGCTCGGCGATTTCGGTGTCGGCAAGACCAGTCTCGTCGCACGATTTGTGCGCAACACATTTTCGGATCGTTACCTGACCATGGTTGGCGTGCGCGTTGATAGCAAGCAGGTGATCTTGCCGCATCGCGCGCTGAAACTCGTGCTGTGGGATATCGCCGGCTGCGACGATCTGGAAACCATCAATCGCAACTATCTGCGCGGCGCCACCGGCTTGCTGGTGGTCGCTGACGGCACGCGCGAAAAGACCTTGCGCGTGGCGTTGAACCTGCTCGGCGCAGCGAACCAACTGCTCGATGATCCGGCCGTGGTTTTGCTCATCAACAAGGGCGATCTGCAACAACGCTGGGAGCTGTCGCCGCTCACACTGACCGAGCTGCACAAGATCTTGCCGGTCGTCACCACCAGCGCGCTGAGCGGCGAAGGTGTGGAGCAGGCGTTCATCCAACTGGCGCAGCGCTTGCCGCAATGAACGATGCTCTGCCACACCTCGTTGAAATGTATCTCGGTAATCTTCCGCGCGATCAAGCGCGACCGCTGGTGCCCGATTTCGATCACGACTGGCAACTGCGCGAAGTACACGGCGATACGGAACATTTCGGCATCGATACGACACAGCCGGAAAACAGCATCGCGATGCTGCAGGATTTGTTCATCGGCATGCCGATCGACGAGCGCGCCGACGTGCCGTTCGTCGAGCTCGGCAACGGCCAACGTGCGCATGTGTATCTGATTCCCGACAATAAAATCCTGCATCAGTTGCTGCTCGATGCGAGCGAAGAATTTCAGCGCCAGCAGGCTGTGCAACAAGCCGGCAACGAAGCCGCGCTGGCGAACCACAACAAGACCCGTGCGATCGACAGCCTGCGCCGCATCCGCGCACAACTCGAACGTCAGCAGGCCCGACTCGAAGAAGCGACTGCCCTCAAAAGTGCGTTGATCGCGACCTTGTCGCACGATTTCCGCACGCCGCTCACAGCGATTTTCGGACGTCTGCATTTGCTCGAACAACAGCACGCTGCAGATGTGCCAAGCGCGCGCGTTACGCGTGATCCGGCGCAGCGCGATGTACCTGTCCACGCTCGCGGGAAACCTGCTCGAGTACGGACGTGGCGATGCTGGCGATAGCCTCATCAATCCGGTCACGATCAATCTGCACGAACTCGTAATTCCATTTCTAATTCAATAAGGCATTAACAATCCATGGCCAGTGGACGATGGATTTGAATCTGTCGTGCTGATTTTCTGCATTCCGAAGGGAGAT
>JAYVTP010000315.1:0-1934 GCA_043788685.1 Pseudolysobacter sp.
TGTCGTGGCTGCGTTGGATCGTCGAAGTCGGCGCGCTGATTGGCTTGTCGTCGGTAATCCTGTGCATGTGTATCGGTCAGCCGCGCATCTTCATGATCATGGCGAATGATGGACTGCTACCAAAAGTATTTACGCGAATTCACCCCAAATACCGCACGCCGCACATCAACACGGTCATCACCGGCGTTTGCATCGCGATCGTCGCTGGCATCTTCCCGCTTGATCTGCTCGGCGATCTAACGTCGGTAGGCACCCTGATAAGTTTTGCCTTCGTCTGCGCGGGCGTCTGGATCTTGAGAATTTATCAGCCTGATATTGCGCGTCCCTTCCGCGTACCGTTCGCACCCCTGATCTGCACGCTCGGCATCGTAAGCTGCATTATTCTGCTGGGATATGCGTTTGCCTACGGTGAAAATCTTGCGCTCATCGCCGCGATATGGACTGCGATCGGTGTTGCGCTGTATTTCGCGTACGGTTATCGCAAGAGCAAGCTGCGGCTCGGCAATTAACTCGACGCGTCAACGCACTTTACTCCTGGCAAATATGCCGGGAGCGAACACGCCTTCCGAGGGCTTATTGGAGGCTCGAATCAAATCGCGGCGAGTCGTTCCACTGTGTCCGGGTATCGCTCTACCAACTTGATCAAAAGCGATGCCTGGGCATTCGGCTTTGCCCGGCCCTGCTCCCAGTTTTCCAATGTGCGTACATTCGTGCGCAGATAAATTGCGAATAGCGGACGCGATATCTTCAGGTTTTTTCGCACACGAATCAGCTCCTTCGCCGTAATCGTGGGTGAAGCTTTTTGCTTTAAAGCATGCGTGCGCAGCGTGCGTTTACCTTCGCGACTGTCTGCCAACGCCGCAAAACCCTCGGTCAACTCGACGAATGCATCTCGCGAAATGGAAGAATCGATGCGGGATTTGGATACGGTTTTCATGCTGAATGCCTTGCCTTGAGTTCGCTCTTGATCATGTCTTTCAGAGTCTTGCGCTGGCTGGCTGTCAAATCCACCATTTCGTCCTTGTCGAACAAAGTAAACAACCAGAATTGCAGGCCGGATTCCCACCAATAATAAATAACACGCAGTCCACCGCGCTTGCCTTTGCCGCGGCGCTGATCAGCAAACCGCAGCTTGCGCAGACCGCCAGCACCTTCAATGATGTCGCCCGCTTGCGGATCGTCCATCAGTATTTTCTGCAACTGCCGAAATTCGATGTCGCCAAGATAATTGGCTCGATATCGCTCGAACGCGGGCAACTCAACGAACAAGGCTTTCATGCTTCTATTATACGCAAGCTGCGTACCTACGCAACTTGCGTATCGTGAAAGAAATTGCCACACGAAATGCGCAAGACCTCAAGAAGCCCCGATGCAATATTGGTTCAATCCGTATTCGCGCAATCACGCGTGGCAACGAACGCCGATCTGGTTATCCCGATGAACCCGATACGGGCGCATCACGATTTGATTCGTTTTCTGCAGATGCCAGCGATAATGACATTTCAGGCTGCGCCTTCTCCAGCAAATCTGCCGACAAAATCTTGCTGGCCTTGGCGCCGAGCTTGCGCAACTCTTCGACGCGCCGTACCAGATTGCCCCTGCCTTCGCTGAGCTTGGACGTCGCCTCAACGAGGCTGCGCTGCGCGCTGTCCAGACCGTTGCGCACCTTTGCCAGATCTTCGACGAAACCGCTGAACTTGTCGTACAGCGCGCCGGCCTTGTTGGCGATTTCCAGCGCATTGCGATTGCGATCATCGAAACGCCAGAGGCTGTTGACCGTGCGCAAGGTGACGAGCAAGGTCGAGGTGCTGACGATCAGCACGTGTTTTTCGACCGCGGCCTGATACAAGGTGTCGTCGTTGCGCATCGCCTCGATATACGCAGCCTCGACCGGCACGAACATCAACACAAAATCCAGACTGTTGACACCCGGC
>JAYVTP010000316.1:0-6665 GCA_043788685.1 Pseudolysobacter sp.
CTTGAACGGTTGTGGCGCCCCTTCCGGAGTGAAACTCGGATGCAGTTGGTGGCCGAAATACGCCATCGCGGTGAGTTCCTGCGGCGTGCCTTTTTCCGGCAATTGATAGGCATTGATCGTGAGCAGATCTTTCGACCAGTCCAGCGCAGTGTGCTGTTCGTTGGCAATCGTCGCGGCCTGGATCATGTGGCGCGGCAATCCACCGTCGAGCGATTCTTTTGTCGCCGGATCGGTCGCGAAATCCAGCGGCGGATGCGGTGCGCGATGTCCCGCAACACCGGGGACAAAAAACGGAAACCCCGGATGGCCATCGCCGCTCACGTGTGCCTGGCCCTCAATGATCTTCACCGGCGCGGGAATCGGCGCCATCGCATACAACGGCAGCGGTACCACTGCGGGAATCGGCGTGCCGTGCATGATTTCGCCATCGGGCAACGCGCGCGCATCGGCGCGCGGACGGCCTTGCTCGTCGAGCGCGGTGCCACCCTCGAACACATCGTGCACGCGATACAGCGCCCACATGCCGGCAGCGAAATGCGGATAGAAATGGCAGTGGAAAATCGAATCGCCGGTGGTCAGGTTGCGATTGCCGCTGCCGCCGAACACCAGTTCGGCAGTGAATGACGAACCCGGCCCGACCGCCTGCGAATCGAGATAACTGCTCTCGTCGCTGCCGGGATTGCGCAGCCACTGATGCGCATGATGATGGTGGATGTGATGCACTGCGGCGCCGGCATGCAGCACGCGAAAACGCACGTGATCGCCGAGGTAGGAGTGATACACGTTGGACGGATCGTCGGGATAAAACGCCTTGGTCGCCTTCTTGCCGCCGCTCGGCTTGCACGGGTCGGTCGGGTTGAATGTGAGCGGATCGGCGTCGAACTTGAGCGTGAGATCCTGCAGTTCCGCCGTCGTGCACGGAGCGTTGGCGGGAACATCCACGACCAACGCCGGATCACCAATCGCCCACGAGCTCAGGAAAAATTCTTCGAACTTGCACTCCGGGCAATCCGCCGCCGGACCCACGCCGATGCGATTCGCCAGCACTTCGGGCGCGATGCCGCCGATGCCGTAATTGATCGCGAACGTATCCGCGCCGGCATCGTTGCGCGGCACCTGGCTGTTCGTCGCATACATGAAATACGGAAACGCCTGCACCACATCCTGCGACTCGTGATACACCACCGACACTTCGCGGAACGGCTGGTTACGCCCCGGCAACATCGGATTGTCACCCGCGCCGCCGGCGAGCTGGCCGCGATTCGGGCCGGTGATGATCGCGGTCAGATCGGTATGGACGATGCGGCCCTCGCTATCGAGCATGCGCAAAATCGGCGTGCCCGCATGCGCATGGCCGGACGGGAACACGGCGTTGTAATCGATCTTCGGATGACCGTCCGGCATGGCGCCGCGCGTGGCGAGTTTCAGATCTGCTTCCGAAACCTGGCTGCGATACCACTCGCTGCCGCGCGGCTCCACCGTGACCACGCCGAACAAGCCCGTGGAAACCTGCATCGGATTGAAGTTGTTGTATTGCGCCGCCGTGCTGGACAGCAGGTTGGTGCCTTCTTCCTGCGCATACAGCAGATACACGATGGTCGCGCCGGGTGCGACCAGGCCGCTCATCTGGCCGTTGCCAATGATCGGATTCTGCCCGACCCACGTACCGTCATCGGCGATGCTGTCGATCGCCTGCATGCCGGCGGTGTGGATCGATGCATTGCGCGTCACCGGTTGCATCGGATCTTTCTGCTTCGGATCGAGCAAGTTGGTGAACGTGATCTCGAGGCAGCTGCCGGCATTCACGCGCAACACCATCGGGCGCGGACGTTTGTCCGATCGCAACATCACCTGGCCGGGGCGCAGATCGCGGTTGTTGGCATCGGTGGAAACCACGTCCGCCCGCAGCGCGAAAATTTCGCCATCGGTGCGCGTGGTGCCGAGCCGGTTGACCTGAAACGCCTGATCCAGCGCGACCACATCTGCCTTGACCAGCGATTCGCAATGCTGTGCCGTATCAACTGCGCGCGCAATCTGGCCGTAGCCGAGCAGAAAAAACAGTATGGCGATGGCATAAAACCGGGATATGTTTTGTTGCATGGCTCCCCTCCGACGTTGTTCGGTACCCGTGCAGACAGCGCAACCTCGGCTCGTTGCAGGGTTGTTGACGCATCCCTGAAACGGCAGGCCACACATGCCACATAACGCGCGACACGCGATTGAAAAAAAGTTTGAATTACCGGCGTTGTTCGCGGTTGAGCGATGACCCGCGCGCAACCGCGGATGACCGTTATCAGCGTGATCGACATTCCCCTTGTCGCAGCTTTTTTCGCCCTGCTCGTAACTTAGCCAGTATTTTTCTCGCGAGCCATCGCGCTCTCGGCGGATTGTCGTTAGCGCAACTGAGTGGCGCTGGTCGACACGGTTACGAATGTGAAAAAATGTGTGAAACAAGATGTGAGCACCGTCACAAAGTGGAAACCCCACGCAGCGTGGATGAGTGTTTAATGTTAGATTTGCTGAGCGCATTAGCCGAGCTGAGGGGGACTCATGCCGCCAACCAATCGTCGTTCCACCGATAGTCGTTTTTCCGGTACGCTGCCCGACCGCATTCGTCACGCGCGTCGTTTGGCAAAGCTCAGTCAGGCGGGGTTGGCCGATCGTGTCGGCGTTGTTCCCAGCGCGGTCGCGCAATGGGAAGGCCGCACCGGCACTTCACCAACGGTCGAGCATATGGTGCGTGTGGCGAAATGCACGGGCGTTGCGTTTGAATGGCTCGCCACCGGACGTGGCGTCACCGTGGATTCGCAGATGGAATCACCCACCATCGCCGCGGAATCCTTCGCCCGCGACTTGTTCGAAGAGCGCCTGCTGCTGGCGTTTCGCAAAATCCCGCAGAAAAAACGCGAGAAGTTTGTAGTGTGGTTTGAAGATTTTGTGTGACTGCGCGTGAGGTAATTTAAAGCCGCTCTTCGCGGTTAGCCACCGCAGCCATCGTCTGCCGGATACCTTCCACATACGGCGTCTTGCAAATCGGTCCGATCATTTGCTGCAGCGCTGCGTCGTCCATGATTCACGAATCCGCTACTCGTTCACTTCTCGATATGCAAAAACGGAATCGGCGCACCGGCATAAATCGACGTTGGCAACGCGCCGTTCCACTTCGACGCCTTGGTCTGCTCGACTTCGATGCGGCGTAGTTCGAGCACTTCCTTGCTCTGCGACAGCGCGGCGTTTTGCACCTTGAGCGCCTCGGCTTGCGCGGTGGCAGCTTTAAGTGTGGCGTAGGCTTCGCCGTCGGCCTGTGCGCGCAAGGCGTTGGCTTCGGCTTCGGCGATGGCGACTTTCTGTTTCTGTTCGGCTTCGACGGTTTTGAGTTTGTTCTCGGCGCCGAGACGCAGTTGTTCCTGTGTCACCTTCTCGTTGATCGCGCTCATGTACGACGGCGAAAACGCGAACGAGCGCATGTCGATATTGATCACCGACGCGCCATACAACGTGAGTTTTTCGCGCAGCGCGATATTGATGTCGCTCGATACCTTGGCGCGTTGTGCGATCAGGTCCGGCGCGCTGTATTTCGCCGTGACCGCCTTGAAGATTTCCTGCGTCGCGGTTTGCACGTAGGACGACAGATCGCCGTTGTGCGAATATTTTTCGTAGACCTCCGACACGCGGTCAGTCGCAATCGAATAACGCACGGTCAGGCTGACCTTGACCGGCTGCGTATCCGACGTGCTGCCTTCTGCACTTTCGATATCGGCCTGCTCGGCGCGAATGCTGAACACGCTGAGCTTGCGCCACGGCGGCAGAATGACCAAACCTTCGTCTTCGACATTGGTGATCTTGCCGAAGGTGGTGACCACGCCGCGATAACCGGTCGGCACGGTATAAAACGGCCACGCGAAAGTCAGCGCCAGCACAACCACGGCAGCGACAGCGGCGTATTTCAGCAGATTGGAAGTGGATTGAACGGACAGCATCGGGTTATTCCTTTTTGCGGTGAGTAAAACGTTGGCGTCGACGTTTGCACAATAGCAAATAGCGATTCCGCGCTGTATCGCACTCCATCAAATAAACGCCAAAAAAAAGCGGGCCTGTTGCCAGACCCGCCTCGATCTCGCGATCTCACCCCGAGATTATTTGGTTTTTTCTGCCGCTTTTTCCGGCTTCAGTCCGCGCTGTTCGAGCAGCGGCTCGACGCTCGGATCGTGGCCGCTGAACGCGCGATACATTGCCGCCATTTCCTGCGTGCTGCCCTGCGACAGGATCATGTCGCGGAAACGCTTGCCGTTCTCGCGGGTCATGCCGCCGTGATCGCGAAACCAGTAATACGCGTCGTCATCCAGCACTTCGCTCCACAGGTAGGCGTAATAGCCTGCCGAATAACCGCCGCCCCAGATGTGCGCGAAATAACTCGTGCGATAACGTGGTGGCACCAAGGCGTAATCGGTGCCGAAACGTTTCAGCGACTCGGCCTCGAAAGTGCCTACATCTTTCTTCGGCGCGTCGGCCGGCAAGGTATGCCACGCCATGTCGAGCAACGCCGCCGACAGATATTCGGTGCTCGCGAAACCCTGGTTGAAGGTGCGTGCTTTCTTGATTTTTTCCACGAGCGCGGCAGGCATCGCTTCGCCGGTCTTGTAGTGCTTGGCGTAGTTGGCGAACACCGCCGGATCGAGCGCCCAGTGCTCGTTGAACTGTGACGGAAACTCGACAAAATCGCGCGGCACATTGCTGCCGGCAAGCTGCGGATATTTCACGTTCGAGAACATGCCGTGCAGCGCGTGGCCGAACTCATGGAACATCGTGGTCACGTCATCGAAACTGACCAGCGCCGGCTGTCCTGCGGCAGGCTTGGTGAAGTTGCAGACGTTGAACGCAACCGGATGCGCACCGAGCAAACCAGACTGATCGACGAAGGTATCCATCCACGCGCCGCCGGCCTTGTTGTCACGCTTGAAATAATCCGCGTACCACAACGCCATCGAACTGCCGTCGATATCGAACACTTCGAACACGCGCACGTCGGGTTGGTACACCGGAATGTCGTGACGTTCCTTGAAGGTCAGGCCATACAACTTGTTGGCGGCGAAAAACACGCCGTCGTGCAGCACGCGATCAAGCTCGAAATACGGTTTGACCTGCGCTTCGTCGAGATCATATTCGGCCTTGCGCACCTGCTCGGCGTAAAACTGCCAGTCCCACGGCGCGAGCTCGAAACCGCCTTTCTGCTTGTCGATGAGCGCCTGCATTTTTTCCGCTTCGCCCTTGGCCTTCGCTACCGCCGCCGGCACCATGTTGGTCATCAGCGAAATCGCGTGTTCCGGCGTTTTTGCCATCTGGTCTTCGAGACTGTAGGCCGCATACGTCGGATAACCGAGCAGCTTGGCTTTCTGCGCACGCAACTGCGCGAGGCGCTGGATCGTGGCGCGCTCGTCGTTGCCATCGCCATGTTCGGTGCGCGTGGTGGATGCCTTGAACAACAGCTCGCGGGTCGCACGATTGCTCAACGTCACTTGCGCGGGCTGCTGTGTGGTGTTCTGCAAGGTCAGCACATACTGGCCATCGAGCTTGCGATCTTTGGCGGCTTCCGCGGCGGCGGCGATATCGCCGTCACTCAATCCGGCAAACGTCTTCTTGTCCTTGGCGACGATTGCGCCGGCCTTGGTTGCGGCCAGCAGCTTGCTCTGGAAATCATTTTGCAGCGTCGATTCTTCTTCATTGAGCTTGCGCAGGCTGGCCTTGTCGGTCTCGGACAATTGCGCACCGGCGCGCACGAAATTGCGGTAATAACGTTCGGCCAGGAATTTCGATTCGGCATCCAGTTTGACACGATGGTCATACAACGTTTTCACGCGTGCGAACAATTTCGGATTGAGGAAAATCGCATCCTGATGCGCCGCGAGTTTCGGCGCCTCGACTTCCTGCACCTTCTGCAACGTGTCGTTGGTGTTGGATTGCGCGAGCGCAAAAAATACCTTGCCGACGCGAGTCAGCAATGCGCCGGAACGCTCCATCGCGACGATCGTGTTGTCGAACGTCGCGGCATCGGTTTGATTCGCGATTTTTTCGATTTCGGCGAGCTGCTGTTTCATGCCCTCGTCGATCGCAGGCTGATAATCGCTGTCCTTGATCTTGTCGAATGGCGGTGCCTGGTATTGCAATGTGCTGCTGGCGAAAAATGGATTCATGGCGGCAGGGGCGCTTGCGGGTTGCGCCTTGGCGGCGGGCGTTTCAACGGCGATGGCAGAACCCACGGCAAGCGCCAGTGTGGCCACGATCAAACAGACACGTGCTCGGTACATCGGTAGTCTCCTTAGGTGGTGAAGCCGCAACGGCCGCCAGTGATGTAGCGACATCGGGCGATCTGCATTGCGGCACGGATGATTCGGGCGCCGCACGTGTGGGGATTTCCCGGCGCGTGCGGCGTTTCAAAACGACAATATCGGTGACTATTTTTTCGCCGCATCCTTGAGGCCGCGATTGATCAGCATCGGCTGCACCGTCGGCTCCTTGCCGCGCCAGTTCTTGTACAGCGTGGCGAGATCTTCGGTATTGCCGCGCGACAACACCATCGCGCGGAAACGATCGCCGTTCTCGCGCGTCAATCCGCCATGCTCGACAAACCACTGAAAGCCGTCATCGGCCAGCATCTGCGTCCACAG
>JAYVTP010000317.1:0-7763 GCA_043788685.1 Pseudolysobacter sp.
CACATCACCTGCACGTGCATGCCAGGGATGCGGCCGGCAACGAAGCATTGCGCGATCTTAACTTCATGCTCGACATGACACCGCCGCAAGTGCAGATCATCGCGCCCGGCGATGGCACGGAGACCGCCGCTGCCACCACCGATGTGCACGGAATCACCGAAGCGCAGGCCAGCGTCGATCTCACTGCGGGTGGTTTCAGCGCGCAGGCGCAGGCGGATGATTCCGGTGCATTCCAGCTGGCGGCGGTACCGTTGCAGATCGGCGCGAACACGATTGCCGCACGCGCCACCGACAAGGCGGGCAATGTCGGTGCGTGGGCGCAGATCACGCTGATACGCAAGGCGCCGATCTCGTCGTGCACGGGGATATTCGATCGCATCTTCGCCGACGGTTTCGATGGTGTGCATACGATCCTCGACGAAATTTTCTGCAACGGATTCGAGCCTGCGAACAATGCGGCGGCCACGACTCCACGCGGGCTCGTCGCGCCGGAACGAGGGCTTGGCTATCGGCTTGCGCTCGACCTGTCGTTCGTACCGATCGTGGCCGATTTCGCGCCGCTGGCCGATGCGCTCGGTGCTATCTCGCGCAGGTTCGGCGCGGCGCTGAAAACGCCGCTCGCAAAAACGCATTCCGGTAGCGGGCCGGTCATCGCGCAGCGTGCCGTGTCGCGCGATGAAGATCCGCCATTCGTTTCGACAGGATTAGACGCGTATCGGCGGCAGATGCTGTCCGGTTGTTGCCAAGGAGGGTATTCGCCATGAATCGATCTGCACCTGTGTATTTCCGTCATCGTTGGCGTTCGGTCTTTGTCGCGGCGTTTGCGGCAGGCCTGACGCTGGGCGCCGCAGCCTACGCCGCCGACAAAAAATCGCCTGCGGCAACGATCGACCCGGCGACGACCGCGCAACGCCAGATCATGGAGGCGCTGTTGCACGGCCGCGACGCGCAAGGGCCGATCGCCGGCTGGCGCGAGCGGTTGAAAACCGCGCCGCGTCCAACGCCACCGACGGCAGACGGTAGCGATCTTGCGGTCGCGCTCAAACAGCTCGCGGCCTCGCTCGACGACGCTGGCGCCGCCAGCGATGTCGACCGCAGCGCGCGATTGTCGGCGGCGATGGATCGCTTCCGCGCTGCGCACTTGTTGCTGCAGGAACGTTTCAATCAGGTCGGCGAGAAACTCGATGAGACGGGCGGCGCAGCCATTGGTCGCACGCGTTTGGCGCAAGCACGGGCGCAACTGGAAGATCGCCTGGCCGGGCTGGAGGCGGGCCTCGATGACCTGCAGCCCGCGCTCGACGAGATCGGCCAATCCGGGCAGTTATCGCTGACCACGCAGGCGATGTTCCATCTGCGCAAGATCGCGGTGCGGCGCACGCTCGCGCACTTGCCGGATACGACGGCCGCCGTGCGAGTGCTCGGCGCGAATCCGATTCCGCAGAGTCGGCCTTTGCTCGCACCGCCCGCGCCGGTAATCGCGCCGGTTGTCGTGCCGAGCTACGCCACGTCCGATCACGATGTGTCGCCGCAAGCGGACGACCGCGCCGAATCGGCGGATGCGCCGTTCGATGCGGCGATACTCGCGCAGGCGCAAAACCTCGGTTACGACTACGCGCGCATATTCGATTACGTGCGCTCGAGCATCGGCACGCAGTGGTATTTCGGCGCGCAGAAAGGCGCGGTCGGCACTCTGCGCACGGGCGCCGGCAACGATACCGACCAGGCCAGCCTGCTGGTCGCGCTGCTGCGAGCGAGCGGTGCACCGGCGCGCTTTGTGCACGGCGTGATCGAGCTTCCGGTCGAGCAGTTGCAGCCGATACTTGGCGTCGGCAATGCCGGCGATGTCGGGCGCGCACTCACGCGCGCGGGAATTCCGAACACGCCGGTCGTCAAGGGCGGCCATCTCGCCGCCTTCCGTGTCGAACACACGTGGGTCAGCGCGCGTGTGCCTTACGCCAACTATCGCGGCACCACGGTTGGCCTCGAGGGTGCGACGTGGATTCCGCTGGAAACCGCTATCAAGCCGTACGCGTATCGGCCGCTCGCCGAGGCGCTGACGAATGCGCCGATCGATCGCAGCGCGTTGTGGCATGACTACCTGCATACGCTGCAAGACGAGCTGCCGCTGGATCGGCTGCGGCGGCACCTGCAGGATTATCTGAATGGCCTGCCGGATCACTCGAACCTCGATGCACTCACGGCGCAGCGCCAGCCGGCGGCCCGCGCCCTCGGATTGTTGCCGGCGAGCTTGCCGTTCGCCGTTGTCGCGGTCACCGCGGAGGCGGCGAAGTTGCCGCCGGATCAGATACAGATATTGGAAGTGACGGTGTATTCGGGCATCGACGATGCGGCCACGGCGTTGCTTGCCGATACGATTCCGGTGCGCGACCTGATCGGCCAGCGCGTGACCCTGTCCTACATCCCGGCGACGGTCGATGACCACAACCTGATCCTCGGTTTCGGCGGTCTTGGTGCGGTGCCGCCCTATTTGGTGCGTGTGCGGCCACAGATCAATGTCTCGGGTCGCGCGCTGATAACGGGCGCGAGCGACGTCGACATGGCGGTGCCGTTGCGAATCGCGCTGCACCTGAAAAATGCCGCGGGCGAAATCGACTTCGATCAGACCGTGATTTCCGGCAGCTACACCGCGCTGGTGCTGGATGCGCAAGGCGAGGCGCCGCCCGCGCAGACCGACGATGCCGTGCTGCCCGGCGACAGCGAACAACTCGCGGCCGAGCTGCTGTCGAATCTCGGCATGCGCTATAGCGCGGCCTGGGCCGGCGCCGAAAACGGTTTTGCGGCGCTCCTCGGCGTATCGCTAATGCGGCCGTTTCCGAACCTGCTGCTGGTCGACAACGAAGTCGCGGTACAGCAGACGGCGGGGCTTGCGACGGCGCTGACGTGGAAGGGCGTGAGCCTGGATGCGGCGCTGCGTGCGGTCGAGCCGATCAGCGATTCCGCGCGCACCGGCGACGAGCGCGACTGGTTCGGCCTGAGCAGCCTGCAGGGCAGCATGCTCGAACACCTGCTTTTCGAGCAGCAATGGTCGGCCAATGGCATTTCCGCCGACAAGGGCATCGCGCTCGCCAATACCCAACATATCGCCGTGCTCGAACTGCAACCGGGCGCGGACACCTCCACGCTCGCGCATCCACCGGAAGTGATCGCGCGCGTGCAGGACTGGCTCGCGCGCGGCATGAACATCGAAATTCCGCAACGCCAGATCACGCAGGACGCCTGGACCGGCTCGGTCTGGCGTGTGGAAGATCCCGACAGCGGCGCGAACGGTTATTTCCTCAGTGGCAACCGGGCCGGCGGTGCGACCACGCAGAATCCCGACGATTGGGAAGCGCAGTTCATCGCGCAGGCATTGTCCGATCCGTATGCGGCGCAGCCGAACACCGATCCAGCTGCGGCCCTGCGCATCCGCAAGCTCGCTGCGACCGACTACCAGAGCGCCACCGTTGGCACGGAATTGCCGCGGCCGCTGGAAGTATTCGTCTCCGACAGCACGGGCCGGCCGGTGCAAGGCGCGGCGGTGACGTTCGTGCTCACCGCCGGTGCGGGCGGGCAATTGCGCGACGACAACGACAATCCGCTATCCGGCGCGATCAAGACCGATGTGCACGGCATCGCGCGGGCTTGGCTCAAGCTCGGCGAATCGACGGCGCAAAATCCGCTGTTCGCCATGCTCTCCGCCAGCAACGCGAGTGCCACCCAGGTCGGCCTGCACAACGTCGATGCCGCAGTGGCCGGCGCTGGCGGCGCGCACCAACTCAACGGCGCGTTCACCGCGTATGCCGTGCCCGATACCGCGGTCAAGCTCAGCATGCGGAATGCGCCTGTGAGTGCCATCCCCGGTCTGTTTGCCGGATCGTTGCAGGTGAGCGTGCTGGATCAATACGACAATCCGGTGTCGAATCAGTCAGTCGCGTTCAATGTGCGCGATTCCGTTTCGACATGTGGCAGCGGCGGCATCAACGCGCAGGTGTATACCAGCGTATGCAATCCTGCCGTGCAGACAACGCTCGGCAGTTGTAGTGCCGCTGGCGCGAGTGCGACGGTTTCCAGCGGCGTGTACGGCGCGGTGGCTGGTGTGTATCTGGGCAATGGTTTGCAGGCCACATATCACATCCGTGTCAGCGCCAGCGGCACCAACACGATTGACCAGCCGATCGACGACGGTTCGGGCCTGGGCTGTGCGGATCAGAACGTCGATTCCGCCAGCGGCATATTCGTTTCCGAACTAGTTTCGGTGAACAATTTCGGCGAGATGATCGACGCCGCCGCGCCGTCGCAACCGATGGCAAGCGTGCGTCACATGCAGGCGTATTTTCCATACGTCGATGCCGCGCATACCGTGCAATGGCAGCCTCCGTTTGGTGTGGGCGATTACACGCTCACGGCGAGCAACGGCGCCAGCGTCGATGCCGTGGTATCACCTACGCCAGGCGCGTTCGATGCGAGCCTGCGCGGCGCCGCGCAACCTGGCCAAAACGCCCTGACGCTGACATTGAAGGACATCACGCTCAAGGCGGGTGACACACCCATCGCAGGCCCGGCTACCTACGTTTCGAACGGGTTCTATACCGCGCAAGGCACGATCGCCACAATCGATCCGCCCGCGCTCGTCCTGCAACCTGACGGCACCGCAACGCGGGGTATTGTCGTGCAGGTGCAGGTGGCGCCAAATGGCTACCATCCGACGGTGGCTGGCGTGCTGCTCGAAAACGCCGCGCCGATCCTGCTCGCCTTCACCCAGACTGATCCGGTGACGCAGACTGCGACGTTTTCCTTCCCGCGTGTAGTGGCGTTCGATCCGCACAAGACCTACAGCGTGCAGGCTGTGCTGGACTACGGCGACAAGTTCGAAATTCGCAGCGGCCCCACGCCGCTGCCGATCACGCAAGGGTTGTTCTACGACGTCGATCCGTCGATCCGGCTGTCGCATTATGTGGACGTGCCGAACAGGTTCGTCTGCGATCACGGCGCCAACTTCCGTTTTTCACTGACGCAGGATGCGCGCGTCACGCTGAAGCTCTACAAGCTCACGACGTTCGGCCCGAGCTCGATCGCCACCACGTTGCTCGACAACGCCAACTACTCGGCAGGCGACAACAGTCTGGCGGTGCGCCCGGAGGATCTCGAAGAAGGCGGCTACCAGTACGAACTGACAGCGGTGGCGACCGCGACCAACCAGTCGGAGACGCGGAGCGGCAGTGCCACTGTGGCGTTCAACAAGTACAACTCGCTGCCGATCGGCCATCCGCTGGTGCACGGCGTGGATCTGTTCGACGGCCACCTCAGCGTCGCGCGCGAGGATTTTGCGCTCGGCGGACGCGGCCCGGGCCTGCGTTTTTCACGCACGTATTCGAGCGCCAACGGCGAGGTCGGTCCGCTCGGACGCGGCTGGAGCATCAACTATTCATCGGAGGTGAAGATCACTGCGTGTGCGGAATACATCGTCACCGGCGCCGAAGGCCAGGGCATGCGTTTCCTCGCCGACGGCAATGGCGTGCTGCAGCCCACTGCGGGCTATCACGGCTCGCTCGTGCACGCCGCCGACGGCAGCTACGATTTTTATCCGCCCGACGGCACGCACTACCACTACGGCACCACCACCGGTCAGGCGTGGCTCAGCTACATCGAAGACACCAACGGCAACCGCATCACGCTCAACTACACGCCGGACATGGTGCGACCGTATCCGGCCACGGTGCGCGACGATGCCGGACGCACGCTAACGTTCAACTACGATCCCGAAGTCGTCGGTAGCGGAACGACGGCTGCGCACTCGCAGCGATTGGCGTCGGTTGCCGCTCCGAACGGCGCGCTGCTGACGTTCGGTTATGCCGACAACGATTACCTGTCCGACGCGCAACGCACAGGGCAAGGCGACGGCGTGCGCCATGAACATTTTGTCTACCGCAGCGACCCCGCACAGCCCTACACAACGCAGCCGTTGCTGCAGGTGCAGGATCCGATCAGCGGCGCGACTTGGCAATACGGTTACGACACACTGACCTTGAGCGTCATCGCCAGCGACGGGCAGACCGGACAAACGGGACAGACGATCAGCTTCCCCGGTTACAACGTCACGCGCGTGACCGCGCCCGATGGCGGCCAGACCACACTGGCATACGACGGCACGGTCGGCGCGGGCCAGCCGCTCACGCGCCGCGTGACCGACGGCTTGGGTCATATCACAAGCTACGGCCTCAACGATTACGGCGCGCCCTTGACCGTCACCGACGCCGCCGGCACCACGACGATGGCGTGGCACGACGTGCACATCGAGCCGATCCTGCGCACCGACAAGAACGGCACGGCGACGATCTACACTTACGATACCTACGGCGACAAAGTCAGCGAAACCATCACCGGCGTCGACGGCATTATCAGCCGCACGTGGAGCTACGCCGCGCCATCGGCGTTCGCCAAACCGTTTATCAAGAATCGCCTGCAGACGGCCATTGACGCACGCGGCATCACCACAGGCTACGCCTACGACGATCGCGGCAACCGCACCGGCACCACGCGCGGCGGCGTCACCACGCACGACAGCTACGCGACCAACGGCGATCGCAGCAGCAGCAGCAACGGACGCGGCCAGTCGACGACGTATCACTATGACAGCCTCGGTTATCCGCGCGATGCGCTGGACGGCATCGGCGCGTTGGGCAGCAGCAGCTACGATGCGCTTGGTCGCAAGACCAACGAGAGCGACGGCAACGGCGTGTTGACGAGCTACAGCTACGACGCGCTCGATCGAATGATCGCGATCCAGATGCCGCCCACCGATGCCGGCAGCGGCAGCCAAGCCATCGCCTACGACGATGTCGCGCGCACACGCACGCAGACCGACGAAAACGGTCATGCCACGCTGACCCGCTACGACCTCATGGGCCGCGCCATCAGCGTGCGTAATGCTGCTGGCGCCAGCGCGACCACGCAATACGATGCCAACGGCAACAAGACTTCGAGCAGCGACTTCAACGGCAACGCCACGAGCTTCGTTTACGACAGCACGAATCGCCTGACCGAGCGCCACGAGCCCGAAGGCCGCGACACGCTTTATGCCTACGACGCGATGGGCCATGTCATACGCGAGACGATCGGCAGCGGCGCCGCGCAGCGCGTCACCGAATACGACTACAAGACGCCCGAGTACCATCGCACCAACGAACGCCATCAGGCCGACAGCGGCTGGGCCGAAACCCTCACCGCCTACGATGGCAACGGCAACGCCACGCAGACTACCGATGCGCTCGGGCGCGTGAGCAATCGCATCTTCGACAACCGCGATCGCGTGATCGAACTGGACGAACCGCAAGGCAAGGTGACGACATACGCCTACGATACCGACGACGATCGCATCGGTGAAACATTGAACCTCGCGCCCGCGCGAACGCGCAGTTGGGCGTTCGACGCACGCAGGCGCGAGACCGCGCGCACCGATGGCACTCATGGCGTGTGGCAGACCGCTTACGATCTCGCCAATCAAGCCGTCTCGCACAGCGATCCGCTGCAGCACGTGGCCACGACGACGTACGACGCGCGGCATCGTCCGATCGCACAAAACGGCCCCGAGATCGGCATGCTGACGAGTTACCAATACGACCTCGCCGGCAATCGCACGCAGGAAACCTGGGCGAACGGCGAAATCATCGCACACAGCTACGATGCGCTGAACCGCCCGACATCGAGCACGGATACGCTGGGAACGGTATCGGCAAAAACCTACGACGCCAACGGCAACGCGC
>JAYVTP010000318.1:0-1880 GCA_043788685.1 Pseudolysobacter sp.
TCACTCAGCTGGGTATCGGTGAAGCGCTGGTATCGACATTGCAGGAAGGCGGCGTGCCGATGCCGGTCGAGCGCGCGTTGATCGTGGCGCCGAGTTGCCGCATCGGTGCGATCACCGATGCCGAGCGCAGCGTGATCCGATCGCGCTCGCCGGTCGGCACGAAATACGACACCGCGATCGATCGCGAATCGGCGTTCGAAATGCTGAGCCAGCGCGCGCAATCAATGCCAGCGCCGCAGGGTTCGACGGCGCCGCCAGCGGCCAACGCGGGCTCCGGCTGGAGCGACGGCATTCGCGATGCGTTGCTCGGCACGGGTCGGCGCCAAGGCATGCTCGAAGCGTTTGCCAAATCCGCCGCGCGCAATGCCGGCGGGCAGATCATGCGCGGCGTGCTCGGCTCGCTGCTCGGCAAACGCTGAGCCCGTGAGCCGCTGGCGTCCACCGGTTGCAGCGAGCTCGGCGTACATCACGCCGCAAGGTTTTCAAACGCTGAAGACCGAGCTCGAGTATTTGTGGCGCAAGCTGCGTCCCGAGGTCGTGGCGGCACTCAGCGCCGCTGCGGCCGAAGGCGATCGTTCGGAAAATGCCGAGTATATCTATCGCAAAAAACAGCTCGGTGAAATCGATCGGCGCGTGCGTTACCTGAGCAAGCGCCTGGACGTTCTGAAAATCGTCGAGCAACGTCCGAGCGATGCAAGCGCGATCTTTTTCGGCGCGTGGTTCGAACTTGAAGACAATAACGGCCGGCTTTATCGATATCGCATCGTCGGCCCGGATGAAACCGACGCGCAACTCGGCTGGATCAGCCTGGATTCGCCAATCGCTCGCGCCGCGCTGAAGAAGCGCGTGGACGACGAAATCGAGGCAGAACTTCCTGCGGGTCGTATGCGTTACGCGGTGCTTTCGGTGAGCTACGACGCGCCGATTTGATCCGTCGCAACACATCCAAATCCTCACCTGAAATTCACCGCCGGTCGACAAATAAAAACATCGGCGGCGCAGCGCATGAGCAAAACACTTACCGGGTCACGGAAAGAAGATCGGCGCCACTTATAATCGTGGCCGTGACGCTTCGATCACAGGGGATGTCTGGTCGTGATGCGCGAGGTCAGTAATTCGTTCAGACGGCTCATTGCGCGCCTGCGAGTGATTGGCCGGATGCCAGTGCCGCGTAACTTGCGCGAGCAGTATTACCATCAGCAGGAGCAGCGTCTTGTCGCGCTCGCTCGGCTGTTCTTTTTGCTCACACCCATCGTCTACCTGATGTTCAGTTTCTGGGACTTCATCGTCCAGCCTGATGTAGCCGAGCGTGCTTTGTATACGCGCCTGATCGGTGTGATCCCGATGGCGATCATCGCCGGGCTGTCGCAACAAAAAAATGCGCCGGGTTACCTGCGCGAATTGACTTTGATCTTCATCGTTTGCGCGATTTCCGCCCTGGCGGCGGTCTCCTCGTTATCGGTCAGTGGCATCATCTGGTCGCTACCGGTATTCGCGATGTTTCCGATTCTGGTCGGCGCGTTTTCGCCACGGCGCTGGCACCTGCTGGTGTGTGTGCTGTCGTGCCTGATCATTCCGCTGTCCGGCCTGTTCTTGCGCGACGTCGAGCGCATCGTCTGGATCAACTACGCCCTGTATCTGGTCATCGCCACCGTGTTCACCTTGATCCTGCAATTCAGTGCGGAAAAATCTCGCCGCGCGCAATTCATGCTGGAAATCCAGCTCAAGCAGGATGCGCATACCGATACGCTCACCGGCATGCTGACGCGTCGGCGTTTCTACGAGCTCGCGCGGCCATTGCTCGAAAAAGCCGCGAGTCGCAAAGTGCCGGTATCGATCCTGTTTGCCGATCTCGATCATTTCAAGTCGATCAACGACCG
>JAYVTP010000319.1:0-9048 GCA_043788685.1 Pseudolysobacter sp.
GCGGCAGCACGTGGGCTGATGCATCGAATGGCTTGCCGGATGTTCCGGTCAACGCGCTGGCGTTTGATCCGGTATTTGCCAATCAGATCTGGGCGGGCATCGATATCGGCATATATCTCTCGAGCGATGGCGGCACCACTTGGCAGCCATACAACCAGGGCATCCCCAACGTTGCCATTTTCGATGTCAAGGCCAACCATCAAACCCACACCATTCTTGCTTGCACACATGGTCGCGGCGCGTTCCGCCTGAATCTCGATGCCATCTTTATTGACGGCTTCGGAACACCTTAAAAACGCTGATCGACAAAAGCCCGCGCTGACCGTTCAGCGCGGGCTTTTGCATTTCCAGGTTGCGCACTCCTCAGTGATCGGCAACTGATGTTTGTTTTGCTGCTCGGTGACGTTTTATGGAGTACCCAAACAGAATTGAGCACGTATGAAGTTCCCAAGAATGCTTTCCGCACTAGTCGCGATCGCCACCATGTTCGTTGCCCCGGCGGCATTTGCTACTAGCGTGTGTGTCTCAAGCACCGCCGCGCTACACAGCGCCCTGACTACCTGGCAAAGCACCAGCGGCACCACGCCGACCACGATCAAGCTGGTGCAGGGCACTTACCTGTATTCGACCAACGATTACTGGACGCAAGGCTACTACGGTGGCAGTGCGCCATTGCAGCTACTTGACGGTTACACCGCAGGCTGTTCCGATGCCGGTCGTTCATTGGTGGCAAGCAATACCGTGCTCGATGGCCAGCAGACGCTGCACGACACGATGTTCCAGATTTATGGGACGAGCAGCGTGCTCGTGGAAGGCATGACGTTCAAGAGCTTCGCCAGCTATATCTCGATCGGCAGCCATTCCAGCGCCGCCTCGGACAGCATTGTCGTGCGTTACGTGATCGGCACCGATCTGTATGGCGCGGCATCCGTGCAAAACGAATACGGCGGATTCCAGGTGTTTGGCAAGTCCAACATGCGGGTCGAAAACAGCTTGTTTTATAACGTGCACGGTGGCGACAGCGCGGCGGCGCTGGAGGTTATCGGCTTCGAGAGCAACAACGTCGTGGCCATCCTCACCAACGTCACCGCGGCGTACAACGGCACCTACGGCATGAAGTTGTCCTGCTTTCAATGCTCGGGAACCGTGCTCGCCTACAACAACATCCTGTTCAACAATACGCTTGGCGATCTGGATACGCGCCTGAGCGATCCGGGCAGTTCGATCCTCATGGCGTATTCGGATTTCAATCCGGCGACATCGGTCGGAACCTACACCCCGGTGGGTAACATCAACGCCGATCCGCAATTTGAAAATCCGCTCAACAACGATTTTCTGCTTTTGAATACTTCGCCGGCAATCAATGTCGGTGCGCCTGAATTCCTTGTCATCGGCGGTTATGGTAGCCAGGATCTCGGTGGCGGTCAGCGTGTGATCGGCAGCCTGATCGACATGGGCGCCTACGAATCGGCCAAGAACGATCTGATCGGGCAGAGCGTCACCGCGAAAACCGACGGTACGCTCACCGCAACCCTGCGCGCGGCGATCACTACGGCCAATTCCAACCCCAACGCAACCACGATCAGTTTCAATCTTGGCAATGCGGCGAGCTGTCCACAGGTGATCAACCTCACGTCACCGCTGCCAAACATCACCTCGGACGTAACGATCAACGGGTTTACCGAACCTGGCGCAAAGGTCAATACGCAGTTCGGCAACTATGACGGGAAGCTCTGTGTGATTCTGCGCGGCGGCGCCAGTACCGGCCATGCACTGCAAGTTACCGGTGCGGGCCGACCGACCGTGAAGGGGATCGAATTCGAGGGCTTCGCTACAGCCGCCGTACGCCTCGCCAGCGGTAACGGCAGCATTGTCGTGGGCAATGGTTTTTCGGCGGTTGCCGGATCGAGCGCCAATGATGTCGGCGTGCGTATTGAAGGCACGGCCAACCATTCACTGATCGGCTCGCTGGCCGTGGGTGATCGCAATATATTCGACCAAGGCAGTTACGGCGTCGATTTCGAGGCGAACGGACTTGGCCGTGCCAATACCGTGGAAGGAAATTATTTCGGCTTCAACTTCGACGGCACGCCATGGACTGGCGCGCAGCCGCTAAATGGCATCTATCTGGTTGGATCCGGTGGCAATACATTGCGCAACAACTACGTCGGCGGCGCGAAAGATGAGGGCATTCTCTTGAGTGGCGTCAATGCCACCGCAAACACGATTACCCAAAACGTGATCGGCCAAGCGCCGAGCCTGGTCGCGGAGGGCAATGGCAGTGCAGGGATCGGCTTGAGCGCCAGCGCGCATGGCAACGTCATCGGTACGGCAACCTTTCTGACCCAGAGCGGCGGCGGTAACATCATCGTCAACAATGCCGCCCCCGGTATCTGGGTCGAGAGTACCGCCGGCGCTGGCAATCGCATCGATGGCAATAATGTCATTCACGACAATTCGGGATTACTTGCGATCGACCTCGGCGCGGGTAGCGATCCGTTCGGACTGGGGCCAACGGCCAACGACAGCAGCGATGTCGATAACGGCCCAAACAATCTGCAAAACTACCCGATCCTGACTCAAGCGACTCGCATCGAAGCCAACACCATCGTGCTCGATGGATATGCATTGCCGCAAACCTCCGGCCCCACACAAAACTAGCGCATGGATGTGTTCTGGACTGATACGTGCACGGGCTCCGGGCCGGAGTCGCCGCGCGGCGAGATGAAACGTTACGTCGGTTTCTTTTTTCTCGCGATACCCAACAATTCGTTCTTCATAACCTGGCCGGGCCAGCAGATAAAAGCGCCATCCACGATCCCCGGCACCGGTTATCTGTTTGCAACCGAGACGGACGCGCAGGGCAACACTTCCGAGCCCGGCAAGTGCTTTCCGTTTACCGACGACTATATCTTCAGTAATGGCTTTCAGTGAGCCGTTGATGATTGCGCCAGGCTCGACGGGTCGTCAGTGCGGCATCCTGTGAGGCAACATCCGGCAAAGCGGATATTTCGATGTCACCGCAGGTTTTCTTACTGCGGTCTTGATGAGCTCGACCCGGCGGAAACGCAACGCTGACCAATCCTCATCAATCGCCACCGCGCGCACCGAATCGAATCCCATGCTGTGCATGATGCTCCAGCCGGTGTCGCTGTTGAAGTCACAGGTATACTTTTTTGACGTTCCCTTCGGATAAGCAAACCACAGCACAGCGTCGCCTTGTGCTTTTTGAACCAGCATTTTGGAAAGGCCATCGACCTGCGTCTGGCTGGTGGCGAACAGCAGCGCAAACCGTACGATTTTTGCATTCCTGAGATCACGCAACACGGTGACACCTTTGAGCGTCGCCAGTTCGGACTCGAAAGATACAGGCGCGTTGATCACCACGATCTCGCCATGTTCTTTCAGGTTTGATTTTTCAAAGACTGAACTCATCTGCATCTCGCCTAGCGCACCGCGCCCATGTGATTGAAAAACTCGGTGAGCGCAATAATCGCGATTTGATCGGCTCGCGCTGCAAGTGAGTGTGCGATCAGATATCGCGCGCCAACATTTCCGACAGTCCGACATAGCTCGCTGGTGTCAGCGTCTGCAAGCGCTCACGCACGTCGACCGGCAAATCCAGCGTGGCAACGAAGTGCTGGATCGCTTCGCGCGTTATGCCTTGGCCGCGTGTGAGTGCTTTCAATTGTTCGTACGGTTCGGGCAGGCCGTAACGACGCATCACGGTCTGGATTGCTTCGGCGAGGACTTCCCAGCTTGCATCGAGATCAGCATTGATGCGCACTGGATCGGCGTTGAGTTTCGACAAGCCGCGACCGAGCGCGTCGAGCGCGATCAGGCTGTGGCCGAACGCGGTGCCGAGCGCACGCAGCACGGTGGAATCGGTCAGGTCGCGTTGCCAGCGCGAGATCGGCAGCTTCTCGGCGAAGTGGCCGAACAAGGCGTTGGCGATGCCGAGATTGCCTTCGGCATTTTCGAAATCGATCGGGTTGACCTTGTGCGGCATCGTGCTCGATCCGACTTCACCGGCTTTCAGTTCCTGGCGAAAATATCCGAGCGAAATATAACCCCAGATATCGCGACAGAAATCGATCAGGATGGTGTTGATGCGACGAAACACATCGCTGATTTCGGCGATGCAATCATGCGGTTCGATCTGCGTGGTGTAGGCGTTGAAACTCAGTCCGAGCGACTCGACAAAATCGCGCGCAAAGGTCGGCCAGTCCACTTCGGGATAGGCCACCACATGCGCGTTGTAATTGCCGACCGCGCCGTTGATCTTGCCGCTGAGTTCGACCTGTACAAGTTGTTTGCGCTGACGTTGCAGACGCGCGACAACGTTCGCGATTTCCTTGCCGAGCGTGGTCGGCGATGCGGTTTGTCCGTGCGTGCGCGACAGCATCGGCTGCGCGGCGAGTGCGTGCGCCATCTGCGTCAGCGTGTGCAGCAGTTGATCGAGCGCCGGTAGCAGGACATCGCGTCGCGCGTCGCTGAGCATCAGGCCGTAACTCAGATTGTTGATGTCCTCGCTGGTGCACGCGAAATGCACGAATTCGCGCGCGGCACTGAGTTCGGCATGTGCATTGATACGTTCCTTGATGAAGTATTCGACCGCTTTTACATCGTGATTCGTGGTGCGCTCGATTTCCTTGATACGCGCGGCATCGGCCGGCGTGAAATTCTCCACGAGTTGCTGCAACACACTGCGTGCATCCTCGCTCAGCGCGGGTACTTCGACGATTTTGGCGTGCGCGGCGAGTGCTTCGAGCCAGCGCACCTCGACTTGGATACGACGATGCAACAGTCCGTATTCACTGAAAATCGGCCGCAGCGGCTCGACTTTCGCGGCATAACGGCCGTCCAGCGGTGAGATGGCGGTCAAAGCGGGGTGGGTCATTGCAAAGTTCCGTAAAGCCGGATGCAGAATGATAACGCGTGGCAGCGGTTTGTGACCGGTCGGCGTTATACTATGCAGATAACTTCAGGTTTGCGCAGTAGTTACCCGCGAACTGACCTGCTTGTATGGTGTGTTCGTAACTGCCCGCGAGCGAATTTTTGATGGCCGCGCAACTTTCGCGGGCTGTTTTATGCACCCAGTAAATATATCCAGAAGGTTTTCTTCGTGATCGGCAAAACGTTGAAGAATCCGCGATCGGCCAAATTCCGCATCGAGCGTGACAGCATGGGCGAACTCAAAGTCCCGGCGGATGCGTTGTACGGTGCGCAAACCCAGCGTGCGATCAATAATTTCAAGATTTCCGGATTGCATTTGCCGCGCCAGTTTATCCGTGCGCTGGGTTTGATCAAATCCGCCGCGGCGCAGGTGAACGCCGATCTCGGCGACCTGAAAAAGCCGTTGGCGAAAGCGATTCGCAACGCCGCCGAACAAGTTGCAAGCGGCGAGTTCGACGCGCAATTTCCGATCGATGTATTTCAGACCGGCTCGGGTACCTCGACCAACATGAATGCGAACGAGGTGATCGCGCATCTGGCCTGCGCGGCGCTCGGACGCGAGGTGCATCCGAACGATCATGTGAACATGGGACAGTCGTCGAATGATGTGATTCCGACGGCGATCCAGGTCAGTGCGACGCTGGCGGTCGACGAGCATCTGCTGCCAGCGTTGACACGTCTCATCGCCATCATCGAAAAGCGTGCGCGTGAATTGAAAAAAGTAGTCAAGACCGGACGCACGCATCTGATGGATGCGATGCCGGTCACGTTCGGTCAGGAACTCGGCGGCTGGGCGGCGCAACTGCGCTCGAACGCCGCGCGTCTTCACGATGCGCTGAAACGGTTGCGTTGTCTGCCGCAGGGTGGCACGGCGGTTGGCACCGGCATCAATGCGGCTGTGGATTTTGGCCCGCGTATCGCGGCGCAATTGAGCAAGCTCGGCGGCGTGCATTTCGAATCGGCGCAGAATTATTTCGAGGGCATGTCATCGCAGGATGTCGCAGTCGAACTCTCCGGCCAGCTCAAGACGCTGGCCTGCAGCCTCATGAAAATCGCCAACGATTTGCGCTGGATGAATTCCGGTCCGCTGGCCGGTCTTGGCGAGATCGAACTGCCGGCATTGCAGCCGGGTTCCTCGATCATGCCCGGCAAGGTCAATCCGGTGATACCTGAGGCGATGACGATGGTGTGCGCGCAGGTGATCGGCAACGACACCACGATCACGATCGCCGGCCAGGCCGGTAATTTTCAGTTGAATGTGATGCTGCCGGTGATTGCGCTGAATCTGCTGCAATCGATCGAGATTCTCGGCAATGCGATGGTTGCGCTGGCGGATTCGGCGATCGCCGGATTTACCGTGCGCAGCACGCATATTCAAGAAGCGCTGAATCGCAATCCGATTCTGGTCACCGCGCTCAACCCGGTCATCGGTTATGAACAAGGCGCGGCCACGGCGAAGCAGGCCTACAAGCAGAATCGGCCGATTCTTGATGTCGCGCGTGAAACCACGGGTTTGTCCGAAGCGAAACTGAAACAGTTGCTCGATCCACTGACCTTGACCAAGGGCGGCGTACATGGCGGCTCGGGTGGCGGCTGAATTTACATGTGCGGCATGGCTAATAGCACATTGCAGCGGCGTCGAACCGCGTCAAAATAGGCGGATTAGCGGCCGATAGCAATCGTTTTTCCGCAGCCGCACAGTTTGTTTTACCCATGCCGAGCTATTGTTCTGCATGATGAGTTGGCGGGGATCGGGTCACTTGGTTTCAGTCATGAATAATTTTATTTACCGAGGAAATCGTTGTGAAATTGCGTAAAAGTATACTTTTTATGATGGCGCTGTGGAGCGGCATGGCACTCGCGCAGGATGTCGGTGTCACTGGCGCCGAATTGCTGGCCGGGGCGGGCGATGCAAAACTCGCTGCACTCGGACGCCAAGCTGCCGATAGCGGCAAACGGGTTGTGGTAAGCGCGCCGGACTATTGGCACGATAAGGTAGCGCAGAAAATTCTCGCCGGTGCGCACGGTACCAAGATTGATCTCGTCATGAAGGACAGCTTTGTCGAGGCGGTCGTGGTGCGGCTTGCCGACAAAAATTCAGAGCCTGCGGTTGCTGTGGTCCCGGTGAAACCGACGCCACCCGCTGCGCCCGCAGTTGTCGCACCGAAGCCTGTCGTTGCAGCGACGCCCGCACCTGTGGCAGCGCCGAAACCGGTTGCGGCAGTCGAGCTCAAAGCGGCGCATGTCGAGACGCCCGCACCTGCCGCAGCGAAAGCAGAGGTGGCAGTAGCGCCCGCTCCCAAGCCCGTTGAACCGGTCGCTCCCACGGTTGCACCCATCGCGGTAGCGCCGACTCCCACGCCAGCCGCCGTCGCATCGGCGCCGGTGGATCAAACGGCTGCGATCCGCAAGCAGCTCGAAAAAAGCCTGAATGACGGAGCCCCTGCCGACGGCACTTTGCAAGTGGCCCAGCTCGATATCGGCGATCAAATCTATGTGGATGAATCGGTACGCGCGGTGGTGCGCCGCAAGGGCGCGCGCCAGTTGTATTGGCTGGAAGGCGAGCTGAATTTGTTGCGCACCGAGTTGGCGCCGCTGAGCAAGAGCAGTTACGAGGTAAAGGTGCGTATCGATGAACGGGCGCCGCTGATATTGCGTACGGCCAAAGGAGCCGCAGTCAATTTCACCGGCAAGGTGCCTGATGCGGCAAATGCCGAGCGCGTTTCGTTGGAAAAGCAACTGAATGATGCGCATGCGATTACCGAAACGGTTGCGGTCAATCAACTGCAATCGAACGATCTGATTTACGTCGGGTCCGACAGTGCGGTCGTGGTTAGGCGCAAAGGCTCGGTGTTATTGCGTTTCTGGCTTCTCGGCGATATCGACTTGGCTCAGCGTGGCATCGCGAGAGACAGCAATGGCAAATATCGCGTGCTCAGCGAAATCTTGAAATGATGATACGCGTTGGGCCGGTAATGCATGGCCCTGGCGAATCCAGGCAGATGCTTGAGTTCTTGACGCTGTAACCTTTATCGGTTGCCGTGCATGTTTTGCGATCCACGGATGGATCGCATTATGATTTGCGCCGGTGGATTCACGAACTGAATTCGCGATCTGAGTTCTCGATTTAAGTTCTCGATTTGAGTTCAGCTCCGCCCGTGCTAAAACAATGCGACTCCAGTAGTTCGCAACATGCGGCTCAGGGCAATCAATGGCAGTCCGATCAGTGCGGTCGGATCTTCGGCTTGCATGCGCGCGAACAACGCGATGCCCAGTCCTTCAGCCTTGAAACTGCCGGCGCAATCGTAGGGTTTTTCAGCGTGCAGGTAAGCGTCGATTTCCGCAATGCCGAGGTCGCGAAAATAAACGAGCGTGCAATCGACGGCGTGTTGAATCCTGCCGTTGCGGCCATCGATCAGGCATAGCGCGGTATTAAAACTTACGGTTTGTCCCGAGCACGCGAGTAGTTGCGCGCGCGCGTTTTCGTGATCGCCCGGCTTGCCCAGCATCTGCGTACCTAGTGCTGCAACCTGATCGGAGCCGACCACGATCGTGCCGGGCCGAATGGCGGCCACGGCATTTGCTTTGGCGATGGCTAGGCGCAATGCGAGCGCCGCCGGATTTTCGTCAACGGATGCTGATTCATCGACATCCGGTGCGAGCTGGCTGAAGTTTTTGGTCAGGCGCTGCAGCAAGTCGCGTCGATAACTTGAGCTTGATGCGAGGATCAAGTCGACGGTGCTGACAAGGCAAAAATCGTTCATCGATGAATGCCAGTCATAGACCTGAATCAATCCGTTGCTGGGCAAAAATCGGATTGATCTTAAGGATCAAATCAGTTCGCTAAATCAGCTCGACTGCCAATGCCGTGGCTTCGCCGCCGCCGATGCAGAGAGCGGCGATGCCGCGTTTGCCGCCACGTGCCTTGAGCGCATGTAACAGCGTCACCACCAGGCGCGCGCCGGATGCGCCGATCGGATGGCCGAGCGCACAGGCACCGCCGTTGACGTTGATTTTTTCGTGCGCAATACCGAGTTCCTTGATCGGCGCCATCGCGACCACTGCGAACGCTTCGTTGACCTCGAACAGATC
>JAYVTP010000320.1:0-4704 GCA_043788685.1 Pseudolysobacter sp.
TCAGGTCGGGTTGGCTAACTTTGCGTGTGGTCATGTTTTTCCTCGTAGATGGCAGTCTCCTGCCAATGACCGTTTACACAAAATTATTTATACCCCCCGGTTATTGCCATTTCCGCCACCGCTGCCGCCATAGCCACCACCGCCACCACCACAGTTTGAGCCAGCACCGCCGCCCCCGAAGCCACCAGGGTTGAAACTGATTCCGCCAGCGCCACCTGCATTCAACGCCTGGCCGCCGTTGGTGCCATTGCTGCTGAAACCAGCACCTGCACCGCACTGAGTGGTGTCGCTGCCTCCGCCGTCGCCCGCACTGCCACCTGCACCGCCGGCTCCCGCCGACCCACCCTCGCCACCATCGCTACCACCTGTGCCACCGGCATTGCCTGCTGCCGCCACACTCGCGCCGGGACCGTTGGCATCGCCTCCCAGCGCCACAGCGGCACGACCACCACCGCCACCACCGCCGGCGATGAGCAACGGCGTCGAGGCAGCAAGCGTCGCGCCGCTCGCGAGCAGACTTGCCCCGCCACCACCACCACCACGATCATCAATATATGGCGTACCGGCAGCACCAAAGATGATCTGCAGCGTGCTGCCACCAGTGACAGCAAATGTGCCCTGCGCCGAAGCGCCGCGACCACCGCGTCTGTTGGATGCCGCACCGGTCGTGCCACCGCCAGCGCCGAGCGAGAGCGCAGTGACCGTTGTCGTCGCTGCCGGCAAAACAAAAGCCTGCACGGCGCCGGTGTAGGCAAAAGACCGTGTGGTGAAACCAATTGGACATTGCAGCCCGGCGGACTGCGCATGCAGCGCGCCGGATACGGCAACCGCACACGCGACGAGCAGAAAACGATAACGATGATTAGGCATGGCAGCTTCCCCTGGATTCAAACCGATGATCGGCACTGTATGGATAACGTAAAAACCCACAACATCGCGCCATTCTTCGTGCATGCATGTGGCACGGGGCGACGGTGCTGCATCAGGTCCGCGCCAACATCGACCTCGCTACTTACGAAATCAGGCTCAGCGTCTTCACACGTTTGATCTCGTCACGCACCTGCGCTGCCTGTTCGAAATTCAGATCCTGCGCGTGTTTGTACATCTGCGTTTCGAGCTTTTTCAGCTTGGCCGATAACTGCGTCGGCGACAGGCCGCTGTAGTCGATTTCTTCTTCCGCCACGCGCCGCGCTTCCGCCGCCGCACGGCCACGCGAGCCACGCGATTTCAGTGCTTCCGGCTCCGCGCGCGCGCCTTCCATGATGTCGGAAACTTTCTTGATGATGGTTTCCGGCGTGATGCCGTGTTCAAGATTGTGCTCGACCTGTTTCTGCCGGCGCCGATCGGTTTCGTCAATCGCAACCTGCATCGAATTGGTGATGCGATCCGCGTACAGAATTGCCTTGCCGCGCACGTTACGCGCAGCGCGACCGATGGTCTGGATCAGCGAACCGGCCGAACGCAAAAAGCCCTCCTTGTCCGCATCGAGAATCGCTACCAGCGATACCTCGGGCATGTCCAAACCTTCGCGCAACAAGTTGATGCCGACCAGCACATCGAACTTGCCCAGACGCAGGTCACGAATGATTTCGGTGCGCTCGACGGTTTCGATATCGGAATGCAGGTAACGCACACGCACACCGTGTTCGTTCAGATAATCGGTGAGATTTTCGGCCATGCGTTTGGTCAAAGTGGTGACCAGCACGCGATCACCCATCGCGATGCGCAGGTTCGCCTCGGACAACAAATCGTCGACCTGCGTGCGCACCGGACGAATCTCGACTTCGGGATCGATCAAGCCAGTCGGACGCACCACCTGCTCGATCACCGCATCGCCGGAATGCTCCAGCTCATACGCGCGTGGCGTCGCCGAAACATAAATCGAACGCGGCGCACGCTGCTCGAATTCCTCGAATCGCAGCGGGCGATTATCGAGTGCGGACGGCAGCCGAAATCCGTACTCGACCAGATTTTCCTTGCGCGCACGATCGCCTTTGTACATGCCGCCGAGCTGCGGCAGGGTGACGTGCGATTCGTCCACCACGAGCAGCGAATCCGGCGGCAGATAATCGAACAGGGTTGGCGGCGGCTGGCCCGGCGCGTGGCCGCTGAGATGACGCGAATAGTTTTCGATACCCTGGCAATAACCGATCTCGGCCATCATCTCGATGTCGAACTGCGTACGCTGTTGCAGCCGCTGCGCCTCGACCAGCTTGTTCGCCTTGTACAGTTGATCGAGGCGCTGCACGAGCTCGGGCTTGATCGTTTCGATCGCGTCGAGCACGCTTTTGCGCGTGGTCACGTAATGCGATTTCGGATAAATCGTGAAACGCGGCACCTTGCGGATCACCGCGCCGGTGAGCGGGTCAAAAATGCTGAGACTTTCGATATCGCCATCGAACAATTCGATGCGCACCGCCTCAGCTTCGGACTCGGCCGGGAAAACATCGATCACCTCGCCGCGCACGCGGAACGTGCCGCGCCGCAACTCGACGTCGTTGCGCGTGTATTGCAGCTCGGTGAGATGGTGCACCAGTTTGCGCTGGTCGGTGTGTTCCCCGCGCATCAGATGCAGGCGCATCTGCAAGTATGTTTCGGGCGCACCCAAACCATAGATCGCCGACACGGTGGCGACGATCAACGCATCCGGCCGCGACAGGAGCGCCTTGGTCGCCGATAGCCGCATTTGCTCGATATGCTCGTTGATCGACGCATCTTTTTCGATGTAGGTATCGCTCGAAGGCACATACGCTTCGGGCTGGTAATAATCGTAATAGCTGACGAAATATTCCACCGCGTTGTGCGGGAAAAATTCCTTGAACTCGCCATACAACTGCGCCGCCAGCGTCTTGTTCGGCGCGAGCACGATAGTCGGTTTCTGGATCGCCTGAATCACATTGGCGATCGTGAAGGTCTTGCCCGACCCGGTCACTCCAAGCAGGGTCTGATGCGCCAGACCATCGTTCACCCCGGCGATCAATTTGCGAATCGCCTCGGGCTGATCGCCGGCAGGCTGGTAATTCGAAACAAGCTGAAAACGATCGGTCATTGCGGCTTCCACAAAATGGGCTGCGCCGTGCGGGCGCGAGTAGATATCTGAAGTTCAAGCATGCGCCAGATGTTCGGGCGCGAGTGCCGCATCACAAGTGTTCGCACCTGAACGATCGGCATTTTCTTACACGGATTCGCATTCATCGTCCATTTCGACGCACGCGCCTGCTACCTAGAATTTGTCGCACTTCGGAACACTTCATTCTGACTGGGAGAATCATCATGGCAACGCGCAAACTTCATCGTCAAACCGGTGTCACGCTGATCGAAATCCTGCTCACACTGGTCATCCTCGGCATTCTCACCTGCACCGCGCTCCCTTCGTTTCGCAGCATCATGCAAAGCACTCAGGCCCGCAGCGCCCGCGACAGCTTGATGACCAGCCTCAACCTTGCACGATCCACTGCACTGACCAGCAGCAATCATGTCGTGCTGTGCCCGAGCGAAGATAGCCAAACTTGCAGCGGCAAAACCTCGTGGCAGAGCGGCTGGATCGTATTTCAGGACAGCAACGCCGATAACCAGCGCAACACCAACGAACCACTGATCGCCATCACTCAGCATCAGCCCGCCGGCCAAGCCATCATGAGCACCGAAGGCCGCACCCACGTCACCTATCGCCCCGACGGCAGCGCCAGCGGCACCAACGTCACCATCAGCTTTTGCGATGCGCGCGGCGCCACATTGGCCAGCGCCATCATCGTCAACAACGCCGGCCGCCCGCGCACCGGCAAACCCAGCGCGACCCAGGCCGCCGATGCTTGCGCTGCCATTTGAAACCAAGCCTGCGACAAGTTCTGTCAGCAGCGACGGGCGAGCATGAGGTTGATCTGACGGCGATGATAGCGACCGCTGAAGGGGCAAGTTCGATAGAGTTTCGCGATCCAACCGAATTTTATCGACACAAGGCAGTACATTCCAAAAGTGAAATGAGCCTGAGCGGTCGGGTTTCGGGTCAAGCGGCTTGGTTGCTTCTGATGTGATCAAACAGTTTTTTCCGTTCGAGATTGAGTTGCGCGGCGGCTTGGTTGTCGGTCATGGCATGGGCGAGGATGTCCAGGTCGGCGAAGGTTAGGCCGGGCTTGAGCGATACAGCAGCATCGGGGATTGCCCGGAACCGTTCGTAAGGCGTATTCATGTGTTCGTAGCGGTAGCGCCGGCGCTGGCGGCCTTTGGCATCGATGCGGGTTTCGGGGAAGAAGCAAGGCCGGTGGTAGTTCAGGTAGGGCGTGAGCTGATCGAGCAGGAACGCGCTGAGGATAGCGGCGTGGCGGCTAGGGATATGGCTGTAGCCCAAGTGCTTTCGCACCACCGAGCCGTTCTTGCTTTCGACCAGCGCGTTGTCGTTGGTGCGCCGGGCACGCGACTTGGTGAACTCGATACGCAGCTTCTCCAGCATCGCGGCGATCTGGTGATTGATGTATTCAGAGCCGTTGTCGCAGTGGAAGCCGCGCAGGAGGAAGGGGAACCGCTCCATGGCCTGGTGCAAGGCCGGGATGAGGAAGTGCTCGCTGATGCGCTCGACGAGGGTGTCGGTGATTTTGTGTAAAGGGAATTATCGTTACTGCTGCGGCATACGTTCATCGAACAGAATAGTGAATCGGTTCAGCGCTGATTTCCAGTTTTGAATCGGCATTGTCCACTTCTTGCTGA
>JAYVTP010000321.1:0-3906 GCA_043788685.1 Pseudolysobacter sp.
ACCTATGTCGATGCCGGTTACAACGTGCTTGGCATGACCGGGATTTCGTAATAAAGCATCCAATATTCAATGGACGCATCGCACGATCCAACCTCAAAAATCCGCAGTGAGCCGGGTTACGCTCTGGGTTTTGGTCTGATCATTTTCTTGGCGCTCCTGCTGGCGGGAGCGCTTTATATGGGCGCTGCAACAGGTCCGCTTCACGCTGGCGTTGGCACAACACTCTTGGGTCTATACACAATGGCTTGGGGCTGCATGTTCCTTGCCAGCTACTATTTCGCTCCCAAAACTTTCTTTCTGCGCGGTCTGCTTTGGGTTTGTGAGCATTGGTCGCACCCCGCTGGTCGTGGCATGGCGTTCTTTTATTTTGCGTTGTCTATTTGTGTCGGTGGCGCGGCTTTTTTGGCGGGGCTGGGATTTCTCTGATGCACGTATCGAGCAGTTGCTTGCTGTAGAGATTTATCAACGACAGTCACTGGTAGCATCGATCGATCAATCACGCGCGCGCGTCGCCTGAAACCAACCAGCGCGATCGAATACCATCAGGCCACGACGTTTCTTCTGACGTTTGACGAATGCCAGATCAATTCTTGCGGCAGATCCCGGCTGCAATCTCAGCAGCGTTTCCTGCGCGATGATGGAGATGTCGATCTGGCCAATTAATTGACCAGTCTGATCATCACGCAGCCTCCGTATGCCAGCAGACAGGGGCAAATCCAGACACGCATGCAGACTCGTTCCGTCGGCAGTGAGCAATGCGAGCAACAACTCTTCGCCACGGCGAATTCTTCCGCGAAGATGTATGAGCAATTCTTCAGCGCGCCATTCGGCATGATCGTGCGACGCCAAACCCATGTCGCCGAGCGTAGCGGTAATAAAATATTCGTGCTGTTTCGCAAAACCGAGAAATCTTTTCCCGCTGAGTCGCACTTGTGTCTCATGCGCCGCAATCGCCTCGCGTTTGCGCTGAATCTGCGGTGGCGTGAGCGTGAGCACACGCGGGCTCGGTAGCTCGGCCAGATCGGTATGGACAAGATAACTCAGCAGCTCGATTGATGTCGTCTGCTCGGCACCTTGCATCGCGATGCGTGCGAGCACATGAACCGCACTGTGATCGGGATGGCGATCCTGCAGTCCCGGAATCACTAGGCGAGTCGGGCGAAATTCGCGCAGCTCCTCGACCAGCATCTGCATCAAACCGCTGTCGGCGCGCATCAACAAATCGGTAAGACCGGTATCCGGCAAGCCGAAAAAATGAACATGCCCGGCGGCCACGCCAAGACTGCGCAGCGCTTGCTGCGCTTCGGCTCGGCGACGCGCGCCCCAACGTGCACGGTCGCTGGCGCCGATAGCCCAGCGCTTTTCGATCCAGCGCTGCGGCCACGGATTATTGTCGCCGTCGGTGAACAACAACACGCGCACCGCGGCACCGGCGGCAAGCGATGCCTGGATCAAACCGCCCGAAGATAACGATTCATCATCGGGATGCGGCGCGAGGATCAGCACGCGATCCTGCGCGGTGATCGACAAGAGCTTGCTCATCGAGTTGCAGTCGCCGCGATGGGAGTTTGCGGGTGACGAATCTGGCCGTCGCCATGCACAACAAAACGCTCGATCGTCAGCGACTCCGCGCCCATCGGTCCGTAAGCGTGCAGGCGTGTAGTCGAGATACCAATCTCGGCACCAAGGCCGAGTTCACCGCCATCGCTAAAACGCGATGACGCATTCACCATCACCACCGCGCTGTGCAGCCCGGCGATAAATGCCTGTGCCACACGCGCATCGCGGGTCACGATCACTTCGGTGTGATCCGAACCGAAACGACGAATATGCGCGATCGCCTGATCAAGATCATCGACCACGCGCACTGCGATTTTCAGATCGAGAAATTCCGCCGCGTAATCTGCATCGCTGGCGAGCAACGCATCCGGCATCAGCGCCTGACTTTTGGCGCAGGCGCGCAATTCAACGCCACGCTGGCTGAGTGCCGCCGCCGCGCACGGTAAAAATTCCTGCGCTTTAGCGGAATGTACGAGCAAAGTTTCGAGGGCATTGCACACGCCGGGCCGCGTAGTTTTGCCATCGATCAACAACCGCAGCGCGAGATCGAGATCGGCCTGCGCATCGACGTACAAATGGCATACACCCTTGTAATGCTTGATTACCGGCACACGCGCATGCTCGGCGACAAAACGAATCAAGCCTTCACCGCCACGTGGAATCACCAAGTCGACAATATCAACAAGCTGCACCAGTTCCAGAATATTTTCGCGCCCGGCATCGTCAAGCAAAGTCAGCGCCGCGACATTGATGCCGAACTCGGTCATAGCCGATTGCAAGGCGCTCGCGATCGCGCGATTCGAATGTCGCGCTTCCGATCCGCCACGCAGAATCACGCCGTTGCCGGCCTTGAGGCACAACGCGGCGGCGTCGGCGGTGACGTTCGGTCGCGCCTCGTAAATCATCGCGATCACACCGAGCGGCACGCGCACTTTTTCGATGCGCAAACCGTTCGGTCGGATGCTAGTTTGCGTAACCTGACCGACCGGATCGGGCAGATCGGCGATCGCATGAACGGCAGCAACGATGGCCGCAAAACGCGTTTCGTCGAGTCGCAACCGATCCAGCATCACGCCACTGGTGCCGTTGGCTTGCGCCGCGCGCAGGTCCTCGGCATTCGCGCTCAATACATGAGCACCGGCATCTTCCAGCTCCACAGCCATGCGATGCAGCAGCGCGGATTTTTGTACGGCATCCAGTTTTGCCACGGCCGGAGCCGCGGCGCGGCAAGCCAGTGCGCGTGATCGTACGGTTGAACTCATGCACTTATTTTAGCATTGCCGATGATGGCGCGGGATCGCAGGCCACCAGATCGTCGCGATGCACCACGCTATCGCCGTAGCTGTAACCGAGCAGCGTTTCGATTTCGCGCGTGTGTTTGCCGGCGATGCGACGGATTTCACTTGCCGCATATTGGCTGATGCCACGCGCGATCACCTGCTGACCGTGTTCGTCGCGCAAGAAAATCTCGACCATGTCGCCGCGCTTGAATTCACCTTCTGCCATGACAATGCCACCCGGCAACAACGACGCGCCGCCCGCCGCAAGCGCGCGTGCCGCACCGGCATCGACGACAATGCCGCCGACTTCCGCCGGCGCATGCCGCAGCCAGTATTTGCGTGCTTGCAAATGCGTGCCACTGGCGCGAATGCGCGTGCCGCGCAAGCGGTTCTGCGCGAGCAGCCGCAGGCAATGCGCGTCCGTGCCGTTGAACAATACCGTGTCGATTCCGGCAGCAGCGGCCTTGGCGGCGGCCTCGAGTTTGGTGCGCATGCCGCCGGTGCCGACCGCACTGCCGACACCTCCCGCCATCGCCCGTATCTGCGGCGTGATTGCGGCCACATCGGCAATCGGCTGCGCAGTCGGATCGGTGCGCGGATTGGCCGAATACAGACCGTCGATATCGGTCGCGATCAGCAACACATCCGCCGCGACCAGCGCAGCGACGATCGCGGCGAGATTGTCGTTGTCGCCGAGCTTGAGCTCCTCGACCGCGACGCTGTCGTTTTCATTCACTACCGGCAATACATCGAGGCGCAACAATTCGCGCAAGGTGGCCCGCGCATTCAGATAACGGCGGCGGTTGCGCAGATCGTCATGCGTCAACAAAATCTGCGCGGTCGGTCGATCGAAAAAACGCTGCCACAACGCGATCATTTTGGTCTGGCCGACAGCGGCCAATGCCTGACGTGCGGCGAGTATGGTGGCCTCGGCGCCGCGCTCGCGAAGGATCGCGCGACCGCCCGCCACCGCGCCGGACGACACCAGCACCACCTGTTTGCCATCGGCGTGACACGCCGCAATGAACTGCGCGATACCCAGCGCATAACGCGTGCTCAATCCACC
>JAYVTP010000322.1:0-7280 GCA_043788685.1 Pseudolysobacter sp.
GAGCACAAGAACGCTGCGGTATTGCCGACTTCATCGATCGTGACGCTGCGGCGCAACGGCGCGTTGGTCTCGACGTGATCGAGCATCTTGCGGAAATTCGCGATGCCGGCGGCGGCCAGCGTCTTGATCGGGCCCGCCGAAATGGCATTGACGCGAATGCCGTCCGGGCCGAGGTTGTAGGCGAGATAACGCACGTTGGCTTCGAGGCTCGCTTTCGCCAGACCCATCACGTTGTAGTTGGCCAGCGCGCGTTCGGCGCCGAGATACGTCAGCGTGAGAATCGAGCCGGCGCGGCCCTGCATCATCGGTCGTGCGGCCTTGGCCAGCGCGGCCAGGCTGTAGCTGGAAATGTCGTGCGCGACCGCAAAGTTTTCGCGCGTGAGGTTATCGAGAAACTCACCTTGGATCGATTCACGCTCGGCATAACCGATCGAGTGCACGAGGATGTCGAAACCGTCCCAATGCTTGCCGAGTGAGTCGAACAGGCCGGTGATTTCGCTATCCTTGGAGACATCGCACGGCAACGAAATCGACGAACCAAATTCGGCGGCAGCTTCATCGACCCGGTCCTTGAAACGTTCGGTGGCGTAAGTGAACGCGAGTTGCGCGCCTTCGCGATGCATGGCGTTGGCAATGCCCCAGGCAATCGAACGCGTGCTGGCGATGCCGGTAATCAACGCGCGCTTGCCGTGCAGAAATCCCATAAATCCTCCGATGAATAAAAGCTGATGTGGCAAAGGCGTCAGTTTAGCGCGAGCGGGCGCCAACCGGCAGAGTGATAATTTTTTCGATGTAGAACGGATGACGTGCAAGCAGGATTTGCCTCAGGCTTTATCCGGATTGACCACGTGCAATTTCTGGCCGAGTTGCAAGGTCGAACCCACGCTCAGATTGTTCCAGTGCAGCAGGTCGCGCACTTGGATGCCGTATTGCGTGGCGATGTGCCAGAGCGTATCGCCCGATGTCACGACATGCAGTTTGCCGCCGTTGCTGCTCGCAGCGATCGCGCGCGGCGGTGGCATGATCGGGGTTTCGTGTGCGCTGTTGTCGCTGTCGCGGCCGGGTACCAACAGTTCGCTGCCGGTCAGCGCGCTGTCACCCATCGTCAACGCATTGATCGTGGCGAGTGCGGTTTCGCTGATACCGTGGAAATCGGCGAGCAACGCCAGCGCTTCGGTTTGTTGCAAACGCACCGGATGCCAGTCGCGCCATTGCGATTTCGGCAATTGCGCGAGGGTTTGTTCGAACGAGGCGACGCGCGTTTTCGGCAGCAGCAAACGATACGGCCCGTTATCCGGCATGCGCGGCAGCAGATACCCCGGATTGAGGCGACGCAGTTCGGCATCGCTCAGATGCGCGAGTCGCGCGGCAAGGCGCAGGTCCACTGGCGCATCCAAATCGACCACATGCAGGTAGTCGGTTTCCTGCGGCTGCGGCAAGGTCACATGGAAACGCTCGGGGTTGGAAATCACGCACGACAAGGCCAGCAGTTTGGTCAGGTGCTCGTGGGTTTCGGCGTCGAAACTGATCTTGCGCAGATCGTTCGACGACAGATCGATGCCACGCCCCTTGACCAATTGCTTGACGCGGAACTCGCCGGCATTGAATGCCATGTTGGCGAGGCGCCAGTCGCCGAATTCCAGTTGGTATTGCTTGATCATGTCGAGCGCGGCGGTGGTCGATGCATACATGTCGAGCCGTCCGTCGTAATCGGCGTTGATGCGCACGCCATAACTGCGTGCGGTATTCGGCACGATCTGCCACATGCCGCCGGGGCGGTCACCGCGACTGACCAGCGGCGTGTAGGTGCTCTCGATGTACGGCAGCATCGCGAATTCGCCGGGCAGATCGCGGCGTTCGAGTTGATCGAGCACGATTAGCAAAAACGGCATCGCCTGGGTCAGGCTGTTCTGAAACCCCTGCGGACTCTGGGTGTAGATATGCGCCCAGCGCAGCACTTCGCTGTGGTAATCGCAACCCGGCATGGCAAAGCGCTGGTTGAGGCGTGTCCAGATGTTTTCCGGACCGGGTTCTTCGAGACTGATCGGCTTGCGTGAGATTGCTGCGACAGGTGCGGGCTTCGCGATCGTGGCCGGTGATTCCGGCGGCAGCGAAGTGACCGTTGAAGCTTCGCGCGGCGCCTGTTTGGCGTTGTCGATGGCGCAGGATGCAAGTAGCAAACACGTACCGAGCGACAGCGTGATGCAGCCGCCCAGGGTCCAGCGCCAGTCGCCGCGTGGCTGATCCGGCGTGGGGCGTGGCGGCTTCATGCGAGCGGCGCCTTGAACTGATCCTTGCTATGGCGCAACCACGCGAAACGTGCCGCCTCATCGGCATCAGGATTTGCCAGCTCGGCCTTGATCCGCGCCGACAATACCGGCGTGTCGGTGCGCAGAAATGGATTCGCTGCGCATTCGAGCGACAGGGTCGAGGGCAGGCTCGGCAGACCGCGCTCGCGCAAGTTGCGCACTGTGGCGGCGTGTTCACGCAGCGCGATGTTGTCCGGCTCCAGGTTCAACGCGAATGCTGCGTTTGTGAGAGTGTATTCGTGACCGCAGCACAGCAATGTCGCGCCGGGCAGGGCGCGCAAACGTTGCAGTGAATGCAGCATCTGCGCGAGGCTGCCTTCAAACATTCGTCCGCAGCCGAGACTGAACAGCGTATCGCCGCAGAACAACGCGCCACCGCCGTAATACGCAATATGGCTGCGAGTGTGTCCGGGCACGGCGATTACGTCGAAATCGATCTGCGGCGCGTCGAGGCTGATACGCTCGCCATCACGCACCGTCGTTGTTACGTGCGGTATGCGTGCATCATCTGGCGCGAACACCGGCACCTGAAATTCCTGCAACAATTCGGCGACGCCGCCGATGTGGTCGGGATGATGATGCGTGAGCAGGATCGCACTCGGAGTTAAGCCCTCGCGCCGCAATACAGCGCGCACCGGGGCCGCTTCGCCGGGATCGACAATCAGCGTACGCCCCGCCGCATCCGCCAGCAGCCAGATGTAGTTGTCGCTGAATGCCGGCACCGGCAAAAGGCGCAGCTTATCCATCGTTTTTGCTGATCCACGGCATCGCTCGCAGCGTCGTCACGTCGGCCCAAGGGGAAGCGACTATAACCAGTTCGCTACATTTGCGCCCGTGCCGGTGGTCGTGGGCGATTGTTAGCCGGCTTTTTACATCGCTGGTGAAATTTCGGCGAAGGATCAGCAAGGCGGATCGTGTTTGCGAATCATGCACCACTGCCGCCGCCCGCACATCCGGGTTAAACTTGCGCGCTTTCGCATCGCCCAGATTGCTATATTCCGCACCACCATGCAGGTTCAACCGGACAACATTTATCGCACCGCGCCGACAGAATTATTGCTGGCGCGAGAGCTGGCTGCGCTCGATCCTCTACTTGCAGGTATCTACGGTCGACATGGCTTGTATATACGCCCGCAATCCATGCCGGATGTGCCCGAACCCGCGCACCTGCTGGGAAACCTGATCACTTTGCATATCGACACGCCGGATCGCCTTGCTGGTGAATTGAATTGCGCGCCGTCGCAACTGCCATTCGCCAGCGACAGTTTCAAATTGATCGTAATCCAGCACGCAGCGGAAAATATTGCCGAGCCTGCACTTTTTTCTGCCGAGCTGGCGCGCGTGCTGGCACCGGAAGGCGTTGCCTTGATTCTGGGTTTCAATCCGTACAGCGCATGGCGACCCTGGCTGGCGCTGCAACAACGGCGCTTGCCCGGATCCATGTTGCACCTGCAATCTCCCCACCTCTGGGAAACACAATTGGCAGAACACGATATCGATGTCATGCAGCTCCGTTACCTCGGCGCTTTTTTCCCGCGAGCGTCGGCTGTGGCGCAGGCGCCCGACGATTCAGCGCGAGCTTTGCGCTGGCTGTCGGGTTTGCGTGGCGCATATTTGCTGCTCGCGCGCAAACGGCGCAGCACATTGACGCCGTTGCGCCTGCGCAAAACATCGCGAGAACGCGCGCCGGCACCTCACCTTGTGCCGGGCGCAAGGCGCGCACAATCATGAGTATTGTCGACGCTGCAGTAGTCGAGATTTATACCGATGGCGCCTGTCTCGGCAATCCCGGACCGGGTGGCTGGGCGGCGTTGCTGCGTTATGGCGAAAAGGAGAAATGGGTCGGTGGCGGCGAGCCCGATACCACCAACAATCGCATGGAGTTGATGGCCGCGATTGCGGCGCTCGAAGTGCTCAAACGCGCCTGCGCGGTGAAGCTGGTCACCGACTCGCAATACGTGATGCGCGGAGTCGAGGAGTGGATGCCGCGCTGGCGCGCCAACGGTTGGCGTACCACCGACAAGAAGCCGGTCAAGAATCAGGATTTATGGCAGCGCCTGCATGCTGCACTGGGCGCGCATAAAATTACGTGGCAATGGACGCGCGGTCATTCCGGTCATGTCGAAAACGAGCTAGTCGACCAGCGCGCGCGTCTCGAAGCCGAGAAAATAAAACGCGAATCCATAACCACCACGCCGACAAGATAATCTGCCATGCGCCAAATCGTACTCGATACGGAAACCACTGGTCTCGAAGTCAGCAAGGGTCATCGCCTGATTGAAATCGGCGCGGTGGAGCTCAGCGAACGCCGACCGACCGGACGCACCTTTCATCGTTACCTCAATCCGCAACGCGCAATCGACGAAGGCGCGCAAGCGGTGCATGGCATCAGCTTGGAATTTCTCGCTGACAAACCGCTGTTTGTCGATGTCGCCGATGAGCTCATCGAATTCATCCGCGGTGCCGAACTGGTCATCCACAACGCTGCGTTCGATCTGGCCTTTCTCGACAACGAGCTGCTCTTGATTGGCGGTCGGCACGGTCGCACGCGCGATTATGCCAGCGTGCTCGATACGCTGCTCCTCGCGCGCGAGAAATATCCGGGTCAGAAAAACAATCTGGATGCGTTGTGTAAACGTCTGGACGTCAACAACAGCCATCGCGAATTCCACGGCGCGCTACTCGATGCGCAACTGCTGGCCGAAGTTTATCTGGCAATGACGACCGGGCAGGGCGATCTTGGCCTGATCAGCGAAAGCGCCAACGCGCGACGTCAGCGCGCGGCGTTGGCGACACCGGCAATGCCGGCAGGTCTGCGTGTGCGTATGGCGAATCCCGATGAGCTGGTGGCGCACGAAATGCGATTGGATTCGATCGCCAAAGCGAGCAAGGGGCGTTGTGTCTGGCGTCAGGAGTGAGTTGTCATTGATGCTGGAATTGCCCTCAGCGGCAGCGAATCAGGATCACCGTGATGTTGTCCGAGCCACCGCCATCAAGCGCGGCCAGGATCAAATGATCGACACATTCCTGCGCGCTCAAATCTTCACGTGCGAGCACCATCGCAATGTGGCTGTCTGGTACCTCTTCGGTCAGGCCGTCGCTACAAATCAGTAGTTGCTGACGCGGCGCCAGGCTGCCGTTGACTACTTCTACGCGCAGGCTTTGCGGATCGGTAACCCCTAGCGCCTGCGTGACCACGTTGCGATGCGGATGGGTGCGCGCCTGCTCGGTCGTGATCGCACCCTGATCCACCAGCTCCTGCACGTAGGAGTGATCTTGCGAAACCTGTTTCAGTTCGCCGTTCCACAAATACACGCGGCTGTCGCCAACCCAGCTTACTTCGTATTCGCGGCCTCGCAGTCGCACCGCCGCGACCGTCGTGCCCATCGGCAGTGATTCGGCGCGTTTGTTCGAGTGACGGATGATTTCTTCATCGGCCAGACGAATTGCCTGCGCCAGGCCGATGCCTTTGGCGACCTCGGCAACTACGGTATCGCGCGCCAGAGCGCTGGCGATTTCGCCGTGTTCATGGCCGCCCATGCCGTCGGCGACCAGCCACAGGCCCATGTCGGCGTCGGCGTAATACGTGTCTTCGTTGTGTTCGCGGCGCAAGCCGACGTGGGTGCTATGTCCAAACTCGATCATGCGCGGTGCTGTCCCAGTGAACCGCGATGGGGCGATTCTTGATGTGCGATAGCATGCCGTGCGTTTGATTCGCGGCGCAAGCGATTCATGCGCGCACGCAGTTTGCGCCAGTGATGCGATCTGTCCATCGCCGCATGCATTCGCCGTGTTGCGATGGCTAGACGGCCACGGACAGCACCGAAAAATGCACCTGAGCAAGCTGCTGAGACTTTCGTCTGCGGCGAACTGATGGGCGCGGAGAAAAGTTGGCCCGGCTCTTGCTGTGGGTTAATCGCTACTCCAACCTGACTTGGAACCGCCATGAATATGATCTCCGAAATGTCGCTCAATCCTACTTACGACTTCGACATGACCGCCGAGCAGCTCGAAAGCTTCTCGTTCGATATGCCGGCAGCCCCGCAACCACGGCAGATCACTGCCGGCTCGGCGTTTGTACCCGTCAGCGATAGCGAGCTGGAAGCTGCCAACGCTGCGTTCGCGCGCATGCTTGCCGCTTACGGCGACGCATAAAATGGCGTTTCGCTGGTCTTTGCCGAGCTGATTGCGTCAAGCTTTGGCCATCGCGCGTGCGCTAGTCCGCACGCGCTGGTCACTCCGCCCCGGCTTGATTGCGCCTCGCGGGCGCGTCTAATCCTTATGCGATCGCCCACCGCCGCACTGTGACCTCGCTGCATTGCGCTGCAGAGTGCGCAAATGCGTCGCAAAGTGACACTCCGGACATCATCTTTGCCACCCGCTGCCATCAACGGCGGAAAGTTGACAAATCCACGCATGCACCCCGCCAAGCGAGCCAATCCGCTGACCGACTTCATTGATAGATTGAGCGCGACACATTCTCGCGCGAGCATGGGTCAGCTATTTCGGTTGCCTGGGTCGAACTATGTCGAACAAACATGTCGAATCTTCGGCAGTATTTTTTTCCCCATGTCGCTGGCACCACATGGCGCCGACCGCGCGACCGCAGGTATCTGGTTTGTTTTGCCAGGCTCGGACTTTCACCTCAGGGGCAGATAGTGCCGGCAATTTGCGTCAGTCGCGTGATTGGCATGCTGCCGCTGCCGTACTCGGGCAAGGTCGAATTCCAGCTCACCACAGCGGTGTTGCAATCGCTGAAAGTGAAAGTCAGCGTGCCCCACGAGGTCTTTTGAATATCACTGGCAATATAGTTCGACGCCGGCGATGGAAACTTGCCGTTCTGCAACAATAGCGCGGGCAATGTCACCGTGTAATTCCATTTCCACTTCATAGGGTAATAATACGCGTATTCCAACGACTCCAAGGAGACGCTCATGGCTCGTCCATTCAAAGGGGAAGAATCGGTAGCAT
>JAYVTP010000323.1:0-5868 GCA_043788685.1 Pseudolysobacter sp.
AGCGTTGCCGGCTTGCCGGCGCGCTGCACGCTCACCTGCAGTTGCGTTCCGCTTTTCGTATTCGCGAACAATTGCTGGATGCCACCGACATCGCTGACGGCGGTGCCGTTGACCGCGGTGATGATATCGCCCGCCTGCAAACCGGCCGATGCGAACATCGCCGTATCGCTGGCATTGGTCAATTGCACACCAATCATCTTGCCGTTTTCCTGCACCATCTTGACGCGACCGGCGAGATCGGCCGGGTTCTGGATAACCTGCGTGCGCGCCTTGCTCCAGTCGACCGCACCACCGGCCATGATCGGCGCCTGATAGATTGGCGCAACCGTTGGCGTGATGCTGTTGCCGCTTTTTGCGGCGAGCGGATTGGCGCCTGACAATGCCGGCACGCCGGGCGCGAGCGGCGGTGGCGCGTGTTGTTCGGGGCGCGGCAGTGCGAGCGTTTCCAGCGCTCCTTCGTGCGCCAGAATCACGTGATCGGTATACACCTCTTGCAGTTTTGCGCCGCCCGGCAACTCGTCGCCGATGCGATACGATTGTTCGATGCCTTGCTCGTCGGCGATCATCGCCATGCCGGTTTTCGGATCGTCAAGCGCCAGCGTGCCATGCAGATTGAGCTTGAGTGTGGTCGCCGGTGCGTTGCGCGCGAGCTGACTGGCAAGCGACTGCGGATTGCCGAACAGATGCCACTTGGCAACCGATACCGCCGCGGCATTGTTGGCGGCAATCGGTGCGGGCGTGGTCACAACCGAAGCCGACTCGTCGTGGCGCGATAACAGCGTCCAGACGATCTGCGCCATGAGCCACAGGCAAGCCAAGACCAACAGCGCGCACAAAGCCGACGCCGCCAAGCGTATGAGGCGATCGAACTCGGCGAAGCTCAGGTGATTCAGCATGCGGCGCGATCCGAGGGAAGAACAGCACAAATGTAGCATTTGCCGGGGGCCTGGCGCGCGCTATGCAAAATTTTTATCTGCCGCCGCCGGAAGAACTGCCCGCACCCGGGCCGCTGCGTCCACCCGGCCTGCCGCCACCGCCGCCCGGACGACGACGTTTCGGCGGCCCGGACGGTTTCTTGCTGACCACACCAAGGCCGCTGGCGATCTCGGCATCCGCTGCCGCTTCGGCGGCATTTTCATCGGCATTTTCGGACGGAATGGCATCCGGCCGATGCCGTGGTGGCGGCAGTACCAGCAGCGCCGGATCGATCGCGCCGACCGGAATTTTCTGGCCGATATAGGTTTCGATATCCGGCAGCGACATCGCATACAGATCGCACGCGAAACTTACCGCATCGCCTTCAGCGCCAAGGCGCGCGGTACGGCCGATGCGATGCACATAATCTTCGGCGTCTTGCGGCAGATCGTAATTGAATACGTGGCTGACGTCTGGCACGTGCAGGCCGCGCGCGGCAACGTCGGTGGCGATCAGCAACTCGATATCGCCGCGCTGGAAACGCGCCAGCAAGGTTTGACGTTTTTTCTGCGGCACGTCGCCGGACAAGACACCGACCCGAAAGCCCTGGCGCTCGAGGCGACGCGACACTTTCTCGGCAGTGATCTTGGTGTTGACGAACACCATGCTGCGCGTCGCGTCCATGCGCGAAACCAGGCTGACCAGCAAGGTGAGTTTTTCTTCGGTGGCCGGGAAATACACGATCTGGCGCACACGGTCGGCGGTGATATTGTCGGTTTCGGCGGTGAGCTTTTCCGGGTTGTTCATGTGCTCATAAGCGAGCTCGAGCACGCGATAACTCAGCGTGGCCGAGAACAGCAAACCTTGACGGCGCTCGCGCTCGGGCAGGCGGCGCATGAGATAACGCACGTCCTTGATGAAACCGAGATCGAACATCCGATCGGCTTCGTCGATCACCATCACTTCAACGGCACGAAACGAAAATACGTGCTGCTTGAAATAATCGATCAGGCGGCCCGGTGTGGCGATGATGATGTCGACGCCGGAGCGCAATTGCTCGCGCTGCTTGTCGTAGTCGACGCCGCCGTAGATTAGTGCGGAGCGCAGCCCGGTGGCGCGACCGATACTCTGAAAATCCTTCTCGATCTGGATCGCCAGCTCGCGCGTCGGGGCGATGATCAGCGCGCGCGGATCCTTGTCGCCACGTTCGGGTAGCGCCGGGCGCGTGAGCAGACGCTGCATCGTCGAGACCAGAAACGCGGCGGTTTTGCCGGTGCCGGTTTGCGCCTGGCCGGCAACGTCGTGCCCCGCCAGCGCGACCGGCAAGGTCATCGCCTGGATCGGCGTGCAGCGCGTGAAACCCGCGGCGTGCAATCCTTCGAGCAAGGTGGGATGCAGATCAAAACTTTCAAAAAATATATCGGTAAGCGGTTGTTGTGACATTCGGCTAACTCGGATTGATTTGGTCACGGCAGACGCTGCCATCGTCCTTTTGTTTCAAGGAGGCGAGCCCGCGCGGACGCGGGTTGGTTCGGTACGCGCATGTGGCAGTCGCCATTCAACGGTGACGCAGCCTCGCAGTGCGATCATCCGGCGAACACAGCACAAACGCAAAAAAACTTGGCCACGGCGGAGCTTGATTCTGTGCCAGCACAACCCAACTTGCAGTATTCGACGGATTGGGCTGAAATAGCGGCAAGCGAGCGCGGAGGATCGGGCCGCATACCGCCGTATCGCCCAAGTGTAGCCGAACCCGTGATGATCCGCGCGCCGTGCGGGCATCTGCAGCCCCAAGTGGAGAATAACGTGAGCAATGCCATCGCCCATATCAGCGACGATCAATTCGAAGAACAGGTACTGAAATCCAGCGAACCCGTGCTGGTGGATTTCTGGGCGGAATGGTGTGGCCCGTGCAAGATGATCGCGCCGATTCTCGATGAACTCGCGGCCACCTACGCCGGCAAGCTGAAGATCGCCAAGGTTAATATCGATCACAATCAGAAAACCCCGCGCAACTACAACGTGCGTGGTATTCCGACCCTGCTGATCTTCAAGGATGGCAAGGTCGAGGCGACGCAGATCGGCGCGGTCAGCAAAACCCTGTTGACGCAGTTGATCGAACGCACTATTTCCGCACCATCTAACGCTACGGCATCAGCCGGATAAGGATAAGTAGCGTTATGCACGCCAGCATCAGCCATATCAGCGACGTCGAATTTGAGCAACAAGTTGTACAGTCCACTGTGCCGGTTCTGGTCGATTTCTGGGGTGAGTGGTGCGCACCGTGCAAGGTGATCGCACCGATGCTCGAAGAGAGTGCGCAAACCTACGCGGGTCGACTGAAAGTAGCCAAGGTCGATATCGACAAGAATCAACAAACGCCACGTACTTACCGGGTACGCGGCGCGCCGACGTTGATGATTTTCAAAAACGGCAAGGTCGAAGCTACCCAGATCGGTGCGCTGAGCAAGGCGCAGCTCATCCAGCTGATCGAACACACGTTGTGACTTTTTGCTCGCTGCGGCGCACATTGATGGAGGTACACACTGCGGGCGGTGATTTCTGTTCGCAGTGCCTCACGCAACTTAGACCTTTCGCAGACTATGGCATCGCCCCAGCCTGTGCTATCTTGTGTGTCAGTCGCTAGACGACTGCGTTTCACAGTGCTAACTTAGTCGAAGCTACAGGGGCGCAAAACAGCCCCGCATCAGTTAGCTCTCCCTCGACTCTTTTCAATCCGCAATTACGGCGCCCATGCGAGGTTTGCCCGTGTCTAATATCGAAAACAAAGAAAGTAACGAATCTGTTGCGCCCGAATCCCATGCTCAGCCAGCACCGAATGTGCAGCCGCCGACCCCAGTCGTGCGCGAAGGCAATGCCGAATCTGCAGCCAGCGGTGGCGGCGCACCTGAAGCGAATTCCGCCTCCGGCGATAATGCCGCGTCGGCAGCGAATCCGCAGGGCCAACCTCGTCCACCGCGTGAAGGCCAGGGTCAGCGCCCGCAACGTCAGCGTCACCCACGCCAGCGCAATCGCGAGAATCCTCGCGAAGGTGGCGGTGGCGGTGGTGAGAATGCCGGCGGTGGTGGTGGCCGCAACAACGGCGGTCGTAACAGTATGAGCAACGCCGAGCGCGAGGAAATCGAGAGCGAAAACGCCGAAGCACGCAATACCGGCCCGCTGATCAATCTCACCGAACTCAAGCTCAAGTCCGCGTCCGACTTGCTGGCGCTGGCCGATACGCTCGGCATCCAGGAAGGTGTGGCGCGTGCGCGCAAGCAGGATGTGGTGTTCAACATCCTCAAGGCGCATGCCAAGGCTGGCGGCGGTATTTATGGCGAAGGCGTGCTGGAAATTCTGCAGGACGGTTTCGGCTTTCTGCGCACGTGGGAATCCTCTTATCTGGCTGGACCGGACGATATTTACGTCTCGCCATCGCAGATCCGTCGCTTCAACCTGCGCACCGGCGATTTCATTACCGGGCGCATTCGTCCACCGAAAGAAGGCGAGCGTTATTTCGCGCTGCTCAAGGTCGACGACATCAACAACGAGCCGCCGGAAGCGTCAAAGAACAAGATCCTGTTCGAGAATCTGACGGCGCTATTCCCGCGCAAGCGTTTCCACCTCGAACGCGGCAACGGTTCCACCGAAGACATCACTCCGCGCATCATCGATCTGGTCTCACCGATCGGCAAAGGCCAACGCGGTCTGATCGTATCGCCGCCGAAAGCCGGCAAGACGATGATGTTGCAGAACATCGCCACCTCGATTTCGCTGAATCATCCCGATGCACATCTGATCGTTTTGCTGATCGATGAGCGTCCGGAAGAGGTGACGGAAATGCAGCGCTCGGTGCGTGCCGAGGTGGTTTCATCGACCTTCGACGAACCCGCCACGCGCCACGTGCAGGTTGCCGAAATGGTGCTGGAAAAAGCCAAGCGCCTAGTCGAAATGAAAAAAGACGTGGTGATCCTGCTGGACTCGATTACGCGTCTTGCACGCGCTTATAACACCGTTATCCCGGCCTCCGGCAAAGTGCTGACTGGTGGCGTGGACGCTAACGCATTGCAGCGCCCAAAACGGTTTTTTGGTGCGGCCCGCAATATCGAGGAAGGTGGCTCATTGACCATCATCGCCACGGCCTTGATCGAGACCGGTAGTCGCATGGACGACGTGATTTTTGAAGAATTTAAAGGCACTGGCAACATGGAAGTGCACCTGGAACGGCGCCTTGCCGAAAAGCGCGTCTACCCTGCGATCAATTTAAACAAATCGGGCACCCGTCGCGAAGAATTGCTGATTAAGCCAGATCAGCTTCAAAAAATTTGGGTGCTACGCAAATTGCTATACAGCATGGACGAGATCGAGGCGATGGAATTCATCCTGGATAAAATGAAGGCGACGAAAAACAATAGCGAATTTTTCGACATGATGCGGCGCGGGAATTCGTGATCGACGGCTGCGCTGTCGGTCTGCAATACAGCGGCGCTAGCAGCCTGTAATTTTTTTGTGCCTTGCGTTGCAGCCACGCCGACGCGAGCAAAACATGGCAGTTAGCCCGACTTGCGTGTACACTGCGCGCTCCATCATCCAATGGCAAGTGATCATCAATCGGGTCAAGAAGTAACATCGACCGACGAAGTGACGATTGGCTACCCACATTATCGAGGCAATCAATGAAAGACGGCATTCATCCAAATTATCGTGAAGTAGTAGTTCACGACCTGTCGTGCGATTTCAAATTCGTAACGCGCTCCACCGTGCAAACGCGCGAAATGACTGAGTTCGAAGGCAAGCAATATCCTTTGGTAAAAATCGAGGTGTCTTCCGAATCGCATCCGTTCTACACGGGCAAGCACAAGATTGTCGATACCGCCGGCCGTGTCGAAAAATTCCGCCAAAAATTCGGCGCAGTGGGTTCCAAAACCCAAGTCGCACAGTAAAAATATCGCC
>JAYVTP010000324.1:0-7445 GCA_043788685.1 Pseudolysobacter sp.
CCGGCAGCAATCCGGGCACGACGTGCCGCCCCGGCGCACGTGCATGCGACACCATTACCTCGACCGGATCGCGATACACGAACAACCACGGCGCGTGCACGATACGGCGGATCTCCACCAGTGCCAACGTGTGCCAGGCATCGAGTTTGAAGCAGACCGCGCGATCCGCGCCGTCCGGTTGCGACAACGCGGCGATCACTCCGCGCAACACTAGCCAGTCCGGATCATGACCACTGCGCGCCAGCGTCACGGCACCATCGAACAATGCCGGTTCGCTCAACACGCGCATGCCCGGCCACGCCTTGAGCGCTTCGGCCACCAATGTCGAGCCACAGCGCGACATGTGATACACCAAACCCGCCACCGGCAGCGCCTCGGCGACCAGCGTCGCGATGAAAGCTGCACTTAAAGGCGTGCGCACGGAAAAATAGCGGTTCAGCGGCAATACCCGCAGTTCAAGTGCAGTGAGCTCGTGAAATACTTGATCAGCACGGCCCAAGCCGCAGCCCCAGACCAGCTCGACGCCGTGCGGTCCGAACTCAAGCGCAAACGGCTGCCAGCCTTGTCGCATAGGCAGCGGCCAGTGCGTCAGACGGCAGCCACTCGGAGTTGGCGTGATCGCCGCCAACTTGGCGTCGGTCACACTATCGAACTCAATGCCACGTTCGCGCGCCGCTTCACGCAGCCCTGCGGCAAAAGTATCGCTTGACCGATGCGCAGCGAGCACGTGTGCAAGTTCCGGTTCTGCCGCAATCAGCAAGCCACAGCGCGCCAACGAATCGCCCTGAACCGAATCGTTTGGCGACACAATCGTGTTGGCGCTGGCGCGCGATTCTGAGATCATCGGTGCTGACTCTTCACGGTGGAAATTACGGACATGATCGATCGGCTCGGCGCGGAAGACTTTGAGAATCTGCCGCAAAACTCACTCACTCAACACCGCGACTCCGGCCCGGTGATGCTTGAGGTGGTTGAGGTAAAACGCATGCCTGCGGGGATCCGGCCCGTGGCTCCATTTGCGCTGATCCTTCGCGAAAACGGCACACGCTTATGGAAGCCGCAGGGCATTTACGTCTACGCGCATCCGCAGCATGGCGAGCTGGAACTGTTCACTGTGCCGATTAGTCCAGATGCACATGGCATGCGTTACGAAATCAATTTCAATTGAGATCGACCGAGTTCAGTTCCAGGTGCAGTAAATCATAAACGCTGCCCTGCTCAATCAGCACAAAACCTAGCCGATCATACAAGCGCCGCGCCGGATTAGAGGCCTCGACATATAACGCGACGCGCACGCCCTCGTGTTGCGCCTCAGCGATGACTTCGCCGAGCAGAGCCGAACCCAGCCCCTGATTGCGCGATTGCGGAATCAGTGCGATATCCAGCACCGAAATCTCGCTCGACGCGCGATATACGTAGATGCGTCCGATCGCCACTCCATCGCGCTGCACCAGCAGGAAATCAGCACCGGCAAACACCTCATGGTAGTAAGTGTGCTGGGCGTTGAACTGCTGATCGAGAAAGGCACGTTTGAACTCATCCGTCCACGCTGTCACTGCCAACTCTTCAGCGCGTGTTTGCGCGTACAGAGCACGCAGGAACGACGCATCATTTTCCGTGATCCGCCGCAACGTGATGCCGGCCGGCCGATCGGGGCAATCGCCGAGCAAGGCGTGTGTAATCACGACTACCGCCAGTCAGCTAAGCAGCGCGGACGTCGAACACAGCGTAGGCAAAGCCAGCTGGTACGGTGCTGCCATGCTTGACCACGGCGCTGCACCCTTTCGCCGAGGTATTGCCCAGGCTGTAACCAGCGAGCGATGGTGGCGTATCGCCGGTGTTGCTCAGCGTCAGTGCGTAGGTACCGACACAAGCCGGAATCTCGATCTGCGCGCGCACGCCACGCGAAGTAACAACCACACCTTGACCCGCCCCTGCTGGCGCGCTCCAGCGCAGCCGGATCGGCGGCGAAATCTCCATCGAGTGTCCTTGGCGCCGGGCTTGCCAGAACCGATGGTAGAAATCGGCGCCGTAATGCGCTTCGAGACCGAATGAAGTATCCGCGCTGCTACCGTAGGTTGTCATCACCACCGGCGCCAGCGCCGATTTATCGGACGCCGTAAACGCCGCGCTAGCCGCGTCGGCGAAAATCCCATCGTCGCGCAGATACGCCAAACGCACCTGCAGCGGTCCGAGCGGCGCGAGTGTGCCTTTGGTCGTAGCAAGCGCCACCCACGACGGCAACAACGCCAGCCCGAGTGCTGCGCCGGACGAACCGAGGAAATTACGCCGCTCAGCGAAGAATGGATGGTAAACGAGCTTGCCATCAAACGGGGTTTTCATGCGCTGGATATCCTGGCTAGTTACGCGACGGGTACACACCCGACATGGCGATGATGAAGTTCAGCGCGAGGCTCGGCATCATGTTGTTGTGCGGCTGCGAACCACCGATGAGCGTCGTCGTCTGCGGCGCCAATGGTGCGGTCGAACCCGCAGCATACGGCGCGTAGGCAGTACCGCCGGCGCTGGCGCACAGCTCGGCGTTTTGCACTGGCGCCGGCTTTGCCTGAATGCTTCGACCACCGATGGCCTGCAAGCCATGAGGATGTATCGGCATTTCACTCTGCTGCAAGTTAACGCTGGCCGAACCCGCCGCCTCGCCGATCACACGTGGCGTCAAGCCGGGACCGTTTCCGGTACCAACCGGCACGTGAGACTGGAAATTCGGCAAACCGAAATTCGTCGTGCCGTTACCGCCAAAACTTACACCGAGCAAAGAAAAAAGCGCCGTATTCTGCTGCACCGGGATCAGCTGCCCGTCGCAAAAGGCATTGCCGGTCGGGGCGAAGTTTCCGGCAAACATTCTGATTTCGGCTACAAATGGGGAGGTCATGGCAAGGGGATCCTCAGTTACGACTCGGGAAAACACCGACCAGCGAAATAATGAAGGTCGCGCAAAGAAACGGCTGCATGTTCTCATGCGGCAAGCTGCCGCCGGCAGGCTGGATCGCCATATTGCTCATCGGCACGTTCGGCGTTCCGGGGACAACATCGTAAAAGGCCAGCGGTGTCGTAGGTGTCGCCGCGACATTACCAGTCGCAGTCGGCGTGGTTGCGGCCGCAGCATTTACCAGGAACAGATGGTTATGCGAAGGCATCTGGGGTTGCAGCAGAGTGACGCTTTCGCTGCCGGCGAGCTGGCCCTGCACATAGGTCGTGCCACTGCGGCCCGTGCCCATATGCACTGGTGCGCGACCGCGCATATCCGGGACCGCGAAGGTCTGCACGCCATCGCCGCCATACGTGGTGCCGAGCAAGGCGTACAGCGCAGCGTATGAGGCGATCGGCAATATGCGGCCGTCGCACAGCGCCCAACCGGCTGGGGCGAAATTGCCACCGAACATCCGCACTTCACCAATATATGGTTCACTCATGACTGGGTTCGCTCCTAGTTACGCGAGGGGAAAATACCCTGCAACGCGATGCAGATATTGAGCACAAGGTAGGGCTGCTGGTTGGGGTGCGGCTGACTGCCGCCAGCCATGGTCAGCGTCAGCGGCGCCAGCGTGACCATGCTCGACCCGTTATACGGCGCGTACACATTCTGGGCAGTTGCGCCGGTCGCGAGCAGGCCGGACGATTCGTTCGCGGTGCTACCCACAGTAGTCGCCGCAACGGCGCCGTGATTGTGCGTCGGCGTCTCCTGCAGAGTCAGGGTGTGGTTTTCCTCACCGGAATAACTGCCAAGCGGATACGCATTGCTGCAATGAATCGGCACACAGCCCTGCAGGTTCGGCAACGCGAACGCAGTTGTACCGTTGCCCCCGTAGGTGGTGCCGAGGATCGCAAACAGCGCCGCATTTTGCTGTATTGCCATTAGCTGGCCATTGCATAGCGCCCAGTTACGCGGCGGGAAATTAAAGCTGAATATGCGCATCTCGCCAAGGTAGGGCTCGGTCATCTTTCCGCTCCTGTTTTTATCGCAAAGATCGATGGATATGTAAGTTTGCCACCGCGCTCAAGGCGCGGTAGCGCAGGTAACGTTGGTGAATCCTGCGGCTGCACCAAGCTCGACCACGGAACCACCGGCCGTTCCACTAAGCGTGTCGTTCGTGTTCAGATAGGTTTGCACCGCCCCGGTATTCGTCGCCACGCCGCCGTAGCCCTGAACCTGGAAAGTGACCGGATTGCCATTGAGGTCCTCAAGACTGATACCAGCAGCGTCGAACACATATTTATTGCTGGCAACGGTGCCAAACGAACTCGCCGTATTGGTGTGGATATTCACGCAAATGAACGCGTTGTTCTGGTTCGCGACCACCGTCATGGCATCTGCCGCAGCCGCGCTCGCCATATGCACGATATTGTTGACGATCGTGAGATTCAGGTGGTTGGCTGCGGTGGTCGTGTTTGCGCTGAAAAACTCGAAACCGTAGTCGCTCACCACCTGCTCGACATGATTGCCGTTGATTTCTGCTGTGACCGTGCCTGAACCATAATTGTTAAAGTTCAGTGCGGTGCCGCCCGAGGAACCGGACCCGGTGACGGCAGCAGTGCCGATGGTGTTGGTATTGATATGCCCGGTGAAAGTACCGCTACCCTCGAACTCCATGTGGATATCGTCAAAGGCAATTCCATTCATGGTGTTGTCATGGATATTGAACGTGCCGGAGCTGGTGCTCGCCGCGGAAGTGATCACCTGGATTCCGTACTGACCAAAACTGTTGAAAGTCGAGTTGGCGACGGTCAATCCCAGCGCATCGCTGGCGTTGACACCCAAGGTTTGCGCACCGCTGCTGCTCAATGCCATGAAGTTGAAACTGGTCGATATCGTCGTGTTGGTCAACAAGATAGCCGCGCCGGGTGCGGCCAAGCCGGAGATCGTCCCGCCTGATCCTGCCGCGACGCTGCCGCTCACAGTGAAGGAGCCCGCCGTAAGCGTATTGAGCAGGATGCCGTTTGCGGCGCCGTTAGCAGAAACGCTGAGGAAATTAAAGGTTCCGCCGGCATTAGTCAGGCTGACTGCGACCGCATTCGCCGAGGTCACTGTGACATTGTTCTGCACCAATGTGCCGGTCGTGGTACCGGTATTGGTGAAGCCGATCGCGCTACTGGTGTTGATATCGAGCGAGCTCATCGTAACGTTGTCGCCAGCCAGCGTCACAGTGCCGGTCAGTTTCGGTTTGCTGGTTGCCGTCGTGTTGAGGATCGTCACGCCCGCGATCGCCGGTAGCGCGGTGCCCTGCCCCCATAACGTGCTGCTGGCCTTGAGCGAGATTGCACCTGCGGTAGTGGTCGGTGTGCCAAGACTCTTGACAAAAATCGTGTCGCCGGCCGCATGCGCGCTGCTCGCGCTGACTAGCGTATTGAACGGCGTAGCAGCCGCGCCGTTGCCATTCGTGCCGGCACCGCCATCGACATACCAAACCTCGCCCGTGAGCGTGATGGTCACGGTGGCCGCGGCGCTGGTGACGCCATTGCCGTCAGTCACGATGTAGGTAAAGGTATCGGTCGACCCACTGACGCCGATCGGCGGCGTGTAGGTGAAGTTGCCGTTCGCGGCCAGCGTCACGCTACCACTGCCACTGGTAGCGGATGTGCCCGCAGTCGTGGTCAGCGTACCCGGACCGCTATCGTTGGCGAACAGCGTTGTGGCGCTGCTCACATACGGCGTCGTCGGCGCATTTCCCACCGCCAGAGGCGTATTGCCGACCGTGGTATAGCTGTTGTTGCCCGCGATCGGCGCCACCTTGTAGCCGGTCAACGCCTTGCTGCCCGGGCAGGAGTTCACGTCAGTAACGCTGATCGTGACGCTGGCCGCGGCGACCGTCGTGCTCGGCGTGCCGTTGACCACACCGGTGGCGGCGTTGATGCTCAGGCCAGCCGGCAATCCAGTCGCACTCCAAGTGATTGGCAACGTGCCGCCAGTCTGGGTGAAGGCCGGATTGGAGTAGGCAGTCTGGTAAAAACCATTGGCCAGCGCACCGGTGATAGTGATGCTACTGCATGGCGACAATACTACCAGCGTGAACGACTGCGTCGCCAGTGAACCGACGCCGTTGTTGGCCGTGATCGTGATCGGATAATTACCTGCCGATCCCGCCGTTGGGGTGCCGCTGAGCACACCGGCCGCGGACAGTGTGACGCCGCCCGGCAGCGTGCCGGTCTCACTGAAGCTCGAGGCCGGATAACCGCTGGCGACCACGGTAAACGTGCCGGCGCTGCTGATCGTGAACGTGGTCGTATTGGCGCTGGTGATCGCCGGCGCCTGGTTGACGATCAAGGTAAAGGTTTGCGTCGCATTCGGCGTGACACCGTTGGCCGCCGTCAGCGTGATGGCATACAAACCGCCCGTGCCAGCCGCTGGCGTGCCAGCGAGGACACCGGTAGCCGCGTTCAATGTCACGCCCGAAGGCAACGCACCGGTTTCACTGAAGGTGGACGCTGGCGTGCCGCTCGCGGTCACCGTGAAGCTACCCGCAATTCCGCCTGTGAACGTGGTGGTGTTGGCGCTGGTGATGCTTGGCGCCTGCTGTACCACAAGGCTGAAGCTCTGCGTTGCCGCGGTGCCAACGCCGTTATTGGCGGTCAGCGTGAGCGGATAATTGCCTGATGTACCCGCAGTCGGTGTACCCGACAAGGTCGCCGTACCGCCGCTGCCCGGTGTGAAAATCACACCGCTCGGCAAGGCGCCCGATTCACTGATCGTCGCGTTTGGCGTACCGGTGCTGGTAATACTGAAACTACCCACCGAGCCAACGTTGAAGGTGGTCGAATTCGCGCTGGTGATCGCTGGCGCGGCATTTACCGAAAGTGTGAATGCCTGTGTCGCCGGACTGCCTACGCCATTGGTCGCCATGAACATGATCGGATACGAGCCGGCCGCACCTGCCGCCGGGGTGCCGCTCAGCACACCGGTTGCGGCAACAAATGTCACACCGGTTGGTAGTGCACCGTTCTCGCTCAAGGTCGGAGTGGGTGTACCTAGTGCGCTGACGGTGAAACTTCCGGACGCCCCCACCACGAATGCCGTCGCATTGCCGCTGGTGATTGTCGGCGCCTGATTGACGACCAGCGTAAAGTTCTGCGTTGCCGCGCTGCCGATGCCGTTATTCGCGGTGATTGCGAACGGGTAATTGCCGCCCGTAGCCGCTGCCGGCGTACCGGACAAGGTCGCCGTGCCATTGCCATTGTCGGTCAGGGTTACGCCACTCGGCAACGCGCCAGCCTTGCTGATCGCCGCATTCGGATTGCCGGTAGTGGTGATACCGAATGTACCTGCCGTGCCGACCGTGAAGGTGGTCGTGTTCGCGCTCGTGATCGTCGGCGCTTCGTTCACCTGCACGGTGACGATGCCATCCGAGGTGCCCTGGTTGTTGCCGATGCGATACAGGAACGTATAGCTGCCGGCGGTGGTTGGCGCGCCAAGGACAAAACTGCCGTCC